>NZ_PTQW01000005.1 GCF_004343725.1 Treponema sp. J25 | reverse complement strand
GCGTACCCGGATTCTTGATCTCGCCGTGTTTTTCTGTTGCTGTTCTGGACTCAACGGTCTGTTGCGATAGCCCTTCTCACATATCTGATTCTCTATCTCCTCCCCAAGACATCGTTCTATCTCTGCTCCTTTGTAGGCACTATCAGCATATACTACCTGGTCTTTCTTTGGCTCTATAAGCTGTCCTAAAACCTGACTATCATGTACTTCCGCGGAGGTCACCTCATATTTCACAATCAATTTACTATCCTTGTCCGCTTTCACGTGATTCTTATACCCAAAATGGGTCTCATCATTTTTCTTTGTCCAGCGAGCATCGACATCTTTCTGAGCTCGTTTGTGTTTGTATTCCTCTTTCTCCCACTCTGACGGGACTTCTCCCTTCTTGATCGTCTCATTCTCTTCTCGTGAGTTTCGTTGTCGGGGAACATCCACAAATGATGCATCCACAATACTCCCCGTTCGGGTGATAAGACCCGCTTCCTCTAACTGGTGCGTGAATCGATAAAACAGTGTATCAATACTACCCGCTTGCACCAGCCGTTCCCGAAAATACCATATCGTCTTTTCATCGGGAACCCTATCGCATAAGCTCAACCCCAGAAATCGCATAAAACTTAATCGATCCTTTATTTGAAACTCCGCTTGCGCATCACTAATCCCATACAGCCGTTGCAGAATTAAAATCTTGAACATCAGGACATAATCAAAGGGGGGTCTCCCGCCGGGCCCCTTCGCTTCTTTCTTGAAAACCTTATTCAAACAGGGCCGAAATACTTCCCAGTCTATCACCCTATTAAGCCGTTCTAATGGATCCCCCAACCGACTGAGTTCTTCCAGCCGATCTTGTTCATCAAAAAATCCTCGCTGCTTCATACTTCCTAATTATATCAGATCTTTCGAGTTTTTAGAGGTGCCTTTTATTTTCTTTTAATTCTTTATTCAAAGCCTTAATTCGTTGTGATTCCTCAAGAACATTTTGCAATTCAAGAACAATAAATATTATAAACAAAGCTTCACTGATAAAAAACAAAATATTTCTCAATCCCAAAATATAAGCTGTGGTAACAGTAGAATAATAATGAACATAGTCTTCTATAGAAAAAGTATAAAACCCTATAGAAATAATTTGATAATCAATAAAAATAAAACATAATACAACAATCGCGGTAAAAAAGGATTTCCACCATCGATCAGGGAGATAGGTAATTCCATTCGCTATAGGAACTAATAAAATATATTTAAAACTAAAATTTAATATACCAAGAATCAATATCGAAATTATTAGTTCAAGGAAACTCAGAAATATAACAACTATTTTATCGATGTCTTCATACATTATTTCTCTAGGGAAAAGGGATCCCAATATCACTAGGTATAGAAGACTTGCTACCCAAAATGACTTAACGGGATGAAAAGGAACAGCCTTAAGCCGTTCCAGGATGGTTCTAGCGTCATTATGCAAACAGATTATATCCGTTGTTTTCAACATAACCCAACATATAAATAATAAAGTAACAAAGTTAACCAGAATCAGAAGGAATCGTGCAAGATGGTAAGTTTTGAACCTTTTCAAAAACATCAAACAAACTCAACCTAAAAAGTTGGGGTCTTCATTCTATTATTCAACTCTATCCATTTATACCCTTAGAAATCTTTTATAACCATTCTAATGTTCCTGATACCTTTATACTACAACTTCTTATCTCATTGTTTATATGATACTATTAATTCTTAAATTTTACAAGAACTAGAAAGTCTTGAATGACAATTGTCATTAATAATTAGTTTGATAAAGATACTTGAAATAAAGAGATTTTGATTAGCTCTTGCTTACAGGATTATCATCAATAATACACTTTTTTAGCTCTATTATTTTCAAAGAAGATAACATCCCTTTACTCACATCCTAAGAATTTCTTTTCCCTACCCCTTTTCTATATACCCCAGGATTTTGCTAATCTCTCCAGCGGCCTTCTTGATTGCCCCGATATAACTGCCTAACTCGGCGGGCTCAAAGCGGAAAACCGGCCAGGAAACGCTCAGGGCCGCCACCACCGTGGAGGATCCGTCAAAAATAGGAGCGGCGATACAGGTTATCCCCTCCTCATGTTCTTCCTGGTCCCGGGCATAACCATACTGGCAAATCTCAGAAAGTTCTTTAAAAAGGGCTTCCCGTTCTTTTATCGTATGGGGAGTAAAGGGAATAAGTTTCAGACGGGAAAGAATCGTCTCCCGATCCTTTTCAGGCATATAGGCAAGAAAGGTTTTCCCAATAGCGGTACAGTATAGGGGGATATGTTTCCCTACCCGGGAATACATCCGGATAGTATAGCGGGATTCCACCTTAAGCACGTAGAGGGCCTCATCTTCATCCAGAATACCCAGGTGCACCGTTTCGCCCAAAGAACGGGAGAGTTCCTCACAGATGGGCTTGGCCACCACCGGAAGCTGAATATGGTCCAGCGCCCGGGACCCCACTGAGAAGAGCTTCATCGTCAGGAACCACCGGTCCCCTTCATCTTTACGAACATAGCCCAACTCCCGCAGGGTCTGCAAAAACCGGTACACCGTGGGTTTGGCCAGATGACTTGCCCGAGCCAGGTCTTCGAGGCTCGAGCTAGAAACCAGGGAAAGTTTTTCTAAAATCGTAAAGGTCCGTTCTACGGCACTGATGGTTTTTATTTGTCCCATCCTTCAAAATACCCCTGTGCGTTCCGGAAGGAAATATTCTGCACCACCCGGGAAAGGAGCGCCCGATCCCGCGGGATTTCTCCCGCTTCGGCCCACTGACCCAGGAGATTACAGAGGATCCGCCGGAAATATTCATGCCGGGGATAGGAAAGGAAACTCCGGGAATCGGTAAGCATCCCAATAAAACGGGGAAGGAGCCCCAAATTTCCCAGGACCCGCATCTGTTCTTCCATCCCATCCCGGTGATCGCAGAACCACCAGGCAGATCCAAGTTGTATTTTACCAGGAATTCCCTCTCCCTGGAAACACCCCATCAGGGTTCCGAGGGGATAATAATCCTTTGGATTAAGGCTATACAGAATGGTCTTGGGTAATTTCCCTTCCCCTTCCATCAAATTAAGAAGGGCCGCCAGGTTTGCGGTAACGGGATGATCATGAACCGCATCGTAACCCGTATCGGGACCCAACCGGGCAAACATGCGGGAATTATTGTTCCGGATCGCCGCCAGGTGCAACTGCATCGCCCAGCCCCGTTTCTTATATTCTCCCGCGAGGAACAGGAGCACAAAGGTCCGATACCGGTCGCTTTCCTCCCGACTCAAGGACGCCCCTTCCAGGGCTCGAACAAAGATCTGCTGGACCTCCGCTTCCCATCCTGCGCCGGCGTGGCCATCACTGGCAAGCTCAAAGGGTGGATACTCCAGGGCGTGGTCCGAGGCCCGACATCCCCGCTCATCAAAGTAGCGGATCCGCTCTTCTAAAACCTGGAGGAGGTCCGCCAGGGTACGGATTGAGCGGCCCGCCACGGAACCTAACTTCTGGATATAGTCCGCAAAGCCGGGAAGGTGGATATTCAGGGCCTTATCGGGACGAAACGAAGGAAGCACTTTGGTCATGGTTTTTCCTGATCGGCGAATTTCGTCATGCCAGGCAAGATCGTCGGCGGGATCATCGGTGGTCCCCACCGCATAGACCCGGAATTTTTTAAAGATCCCGTATACCGACAGGTCCGGATCTGAAGCGAGGGCCCCATTCGCCTTTTCCCAGATGGCAGGAGCGGTCCCCTCGTTTAGGGGTTCATAAATCCCAAAATACCGCTGGAGTTCTAGATGGGTCCAGTGATACAGGGGATTTCCCAGCGTCTCCGGAATGGTTCTGGCCCAGGCAAGAAATTTCTCATAGGGAGATGCATCACCGGTAATAAAGCGCTCATCGATCCCATTGGACCGCATGGCCCGCCACTTATAGTGGTCGCCCCCCAGCCATATTTCAGTAAGATTCGAAAATCGTCGATTTTCGGCAATTTCCTTTGGATTCAAGTGGCAGTGGTAATCAAAAATCGGCTCCTGGGCTGCCACCTCGTGGTACAGCCACCGGGCAGTTTTAGTGGTTAGCAAAAAATCCTTATCCATGAATCGTTTCATCGGCACTTCTCTCCTTTCGTGTTCTTATGAACCGAGGGGATGGCCCTTCAGTTCTCCTCCAAGCCGGGGCACGTTCTTCTCGTTCTTTTCAGGATCCCCAAGGAACCCAGGCGTTTGAGCATCCCTTCTCGCCTAGACCCGCTTACAGGGTAACCCCATCTTTCAAGATGGCAATTTCCCGATACCCATTTATCTCGTTTTTCGTGGGGCGCCCACTGGCAACTTCAAGGACCAGACGATAGAACTCGTTTTCCAGGTTGATCCGTTCCTCCCGCCCCGGCAGGTCAAGGAGGCGCCCCGCATCAAAATCGATCCAGTGGGGCTTTTTCTCCGCCAGGGCGGTGTTACTCGCTATTTTTACGGTGGGGACGGGACCTCCCAGGGGCGTCCCCCTTCCTGTCGTAAAGAGTACCAGGTGGGCCCCCGCCGCCGCAAGGGCCGTAACCGACACGATGTCGTTCCCCGGTCCAGAAAGCAGGACGAGCCCATGGGTATCCACCATACCTCCATAGGGATAGACCCCACAGACCGGAGCGGTGCCGCCCTTCTGGACACAGCCCAGGGATTTATCTTCCAGGGTGGTAATGCCCCCCTCTTTATTACCCGGCGAGGGATTTTCATACACCACCTGATCATGGCGGATAAAGTATTCTTTAAAATCGTTGATAAGGTGCACGGTTTTTTCAAAGATTTCCCGGTCCCGGGCGCGCTGCATGAGAATAGTCTCGGCCCCAAACATTTCGGGAACCTCCGTCAAAATGGTGGTTCCCCCCAGGGCCACCAGGCGATCCGAAAAGGTTCCCACCAGGGGATTAGCGGTGATCCCTGAAAACCCATCGGAACCGCCACACTTAAGACCCACCACCAGTTCGGAGACCGGCACTTCTTCCCGTCGATCCTCAGCGGCCTGCCGGGCCAGATCCAGGACTACTTGCAGGGCTTCTTCCACCTCGTCCTGGAGTTCCTGGGCCACGAGGAAACGGATCCGCCGCTCATCAAAATTTCCCAGGAGCTTTTTAAACTCCGAGACGGTGTTATTCTCACAACCCAGGCCCAGGACCAACACCCCTCCCGCATTAGGATGCAGCGTAAGGTTTGCGAGAATCCGGCGGGTGGTTTCATGGTCGGTTCCTAATTGGGAACAGCCATAAGGATGGGGAAAGGTAAAAACCCCATCGATCTGACCCGTCGAGGCTCCGCCAGCAACGGACGCCGATCCAGTTTTTTCCTTTTCTGCGAGCAAGCCTTCCCGGGCAAGAATCTCCCGGGCCCGCTGGGCCACGAGTTCTGCGATCTGGTTCACACAGCCCACGGTAGGAATAATCCAGATTTCGTTGCGGACCCCGACCTTCCCATTAGAACGACGATATCCTGCAAAGGTTCGGGGAAGGTCCTTCGTCAGCGGAACCATACGACGGACAAAGGCTTCCATGGTTTCCTCTGCAGGGCGATAGCTATACTCCAGGGTACCCTCAAGCTGGGTTCCACAACTGTGGGTATGTACCCAGCCTCCCGCAGGAATAGCCGTTTTGGCCCGTCCAATGGGATACCCATACTTGATAATCTCTTCCCCTTGAAGAATATCCCGGAGGGCCATCTTGTGCCCCCGGGGAATATCATCCCGGGCCGTAACCTGTCGCATCCCCTTTTCATCTTCTATAGTAATCACTGTTCCCCGGGGAATGGGATCTACCGCCACAAGCACCGAATCCCGGGAAGATAACAGCCGATATCGCACACCCATAGGTACCTCCACCTTTCACAGGAGCCTTCCGACCCCCTTCGTTTACTGCGGCTTAACCGATTCGACCCCGGAACGCCACCTGTTCCATCGCCGCCTGGGGACCCTTTTCCAGGATGAGGATGAGGGCAGCGGTCACGGCGTCGGGCAAGCCCCCATAGGAACGGAGGTCTTCGCCCCACCAATCCGTCCTGGCAAGAACCGCCTGTACCAGTTCCTCTGCCGCCTTGTTGAGGGGAGCCCCCGCAGCGAGGGCCCTTTCAAACTGTTGCCATAAGGACATACAGGCTTCCAGGACAGGGAGGTCATCCCGGATAGGATAGGATTCCCCTTGCCGTTTCCCCACCAGGGCATTGTTTTCCATGGCCGAACCACGGTAAAAGGCGATAAGGGCCGCCAAAGAAAAGACCAGGACCGGCGCCGCCTGCGCAGGAGCAGTTCCCCGGCTATTCCCCGCCTGGATGGCTTCCAAGAGAGAGGGAAGTACCCGGGCCTTATATTTAGAGACCGAATTCAAACTGATATCCAAGAGGCGATGTTTGATATAGGGGTTAGCAAAACGTTCCAGCGTAGAGGCCGCAAAGGCTTCCACCTCTTCTTTGGGAAGGGGAAGTAGGGGCATTACCTCCTGATACAAGAGTCGCTCCAGGTAGGCCTTCCCGACAGGGCTATCTACCATCTCTTTTACCGTATTAAATCCCGCCAGGTACGCAATAAGAACCGAGGCGGTGTGGGCCCCATTCAGGATGCGTACCTTCCTTGTTCGATAGGGGGTCATATCGGGGACCCACAACACATTACACCCCGCCTTATGGAAGGGAAGTTCCTCTCCATAGCGGCTATCCCCTTCGATAACCCACAGATTAAAGGGTTCCGCCGTATCCAAAAGTTCATCCTGGTACCCCAGTTTTTCCCACAGGAGAGGGGCTTCTTCTTTTGGGTAACCCGTTACGATTCGATCCACCAGGCTATTCAAGAATGCACAGGATTTTTCAAGCCAGTCAGTAAAGGCCTTTTCATAGCCCCATTCGGCGGCATATTGGAGTACCACCCGTTTCAGGGTATCCCCATTGCGATCGATAAGTTCACAGGGAATAAGCACTATCCCCTTGTTGGGGTCTCCCTTAAAAAACCGCCAGCGGTGATACAGAAACTGGGCCACCTTCGCGGGGAAAGAGGCCGGCGGCCGGTCATCCTTTGTACAGCCCCCCTGATAGGCAATGCCAGCCTCCGTCGTGTTAGAAATAATAAACCGTAGATCCGGGTTTTCCGCACAGGCCAGATATGCGTCGTACTCTGCGTAGGGATTAATACAGCGGGAAACCGAATCGATCCGGGTAACCTCTTCTACCACCTCGCCCTTCTCGATACCCCGCAGAAGTACCGTGTACATTCCCTTATTCTGATTGATCAAGGGGGCAAGGCCCTGGGCTATGGGCTGGACCAATACCACCGAACCATTCCAGAGCCCCCGATCGTTTATCTTCTGAACCATCCAATCTACAAAGGCCCGCAGGAAATTTCCTTCCCCAAACTGCAGAATTCGCTCAGGGCGAGTAACAGGGGCCTGTATTTCACATAGCCGTTTCATAACTACCTCCGTTCATGGATTATTATGCGTAGATACTGATCGTATGGGGTCCTGCCCTTCGGCAGAACTATCAGAAAAGGCTGTCGGTTTCCCAAGAAGAAACCGCCCGGCCACTGATGCCATGCTTTGTTGAAACACCATACCAATAATGGCGGGGAGGGCCGCCTTTTCGGGGAAAAAGGCGATTGCCAGGGTAGCCGCGGCACTGATATTCCTCAGTCCCACGGAAAACACCAGGGTCCTCTGTTGATCCTCCGGGAGCTTTCCCCGACGGGCAAGGAAACGCCCCAACCAGAAACCACAAAACCCCAGGACAAGGGCCAAAAAGGCGATCCGATACACTGCGGGATCGGTAACCTTAAGAGAGGGGGCCACCGCCGCACTATTGGCGGCCACCACCAGGACAAGAAATAGTTTGGCAAAGGGATTCAGGTAGGGGCCCACCAAACGGGGCACCTCTCCCCGGCTCAGTTCATGGGCAAGCACCCCGAGGATGGTGGGAATCACCACCATGGAAATCAGCGAGAGAGTAAGCCCCCGCATATCAATCACCACCGAAGTTCCCATAAGGAGCGCCACCGTTCGAGGAACCACGAGGGGAGCAAGAAGGGTATCAAGCACAATCAAACTTAACGAAAGGGCCCCATTGCCACGAAAAATGGTATTCCAGATAAATCCGGAAACGGCCGTAGGAATCGAAAAGAGAAGTACAAACCCCGCAGTAAACGCCGGTTCATCAGGATTGCCCAGGGATCCCACCAGGAAACTGAGAAGGGGCATCAGCAGATGGGCCCCCACAAAAAAGAGAAGCAGGGAACGGGGGGTACGAAAGACCGCTGCCAGTTCCCGCCCCTGGAGTTTTATGGCCCCAGAAAAGGTCATACAGCCAAAAAGATAGGGAATTGCCGGGCGCAGCCCAACAAAAAAGGATGGGAACACCAGGCCAAGGATCACACCTCCGGGGGTTAAAAGAGGCATGCTCCTTTCCATAAGCTCATTCCATCGATTAAAGTAATAACGAACAGGCATCCCATCCTCTCGATAATGAAACACTGTTTCAGTATTAGTTATTTTTTAGACCCTGTCAATCCACAGGAAAAGAACAAAATTTGTAGAATTCCGTTCTCCCTATCCTGTGATGTTATGAAGGCCTCCCTACTCTAAAAGAGGTGTAACCTCTTTTTTTACTGAATTTAAAAGAATGCAGCGGTTTTAGCTTATTTCGCAAGCACACTCTAGGAACGAATAATTCCGGCCTTGCTTTTTTTGAAATCTTATTTCAATATAGATAAACGGGGTTATTCAATGAAACATCGGGCTGGTAAAAATATCGCCCTTATTTTAGCCAACATTCACAGTGGTTCATCTTTAAAAATCCTTTCCCCTCTTATGCGAGAAGTTCAAAAAACCGAGCATACCCTCTATCTTTTTCCCGGCGGACGCCTTGAGGCGGAGGATACAGAAGAGCAGCTTCGAAACAAAATTTACTCCCTGATCGCCGAATCGGTAGACGGAGTGATTTCCTGGGCATCCAGTCTAGGTGGGGTCGTAAACCAGGAGAATCTAACCGATTTTCATCATCAATTTGATCACCTCCCCCTGGTTACCATGGCTCATGAAATACCTGGCAAACCGGTGGTACGAATCGATGCCTACAGCGCACTTGTTTCTTTGTTAGATCATTTTTACAGCCACCATGGGATTCGCCGTTTTGCGTTTATTCAGGGGCCCCGGGAACATTTTTCTGCCCAGGATAGGCTACGGGCGTTTCGGGACTTTCATCATAAAAAACAGCTTCCCCTTGAAGAGAACTGCATCTCCTCCCCCTTTGGATGGAACGAAGGGGATCAGGGCATCCAGGAACTCATGGATAGCCGGCACCTTATGCCGGGGAAGGACTTTGAGGCCCTCATTGCCTGTAGCGATTTACAATTGTATCGGGCGGTGGAAATCTTACAACGCCGGGGTTTTAGGATCCCCCAGGATCTTCTGGTGGGGGGCTTTAACAACTCTATCGAAAGTAAAATTGCCTTTCCTCCTTTTACCACCGTCGATTCTCCGGTAGAAGAGCAAGCAATCATTGCCTTCCGGGAACTACTCCACCTGTTTACCGGGCAAACCATTAGTCCCCGCAGGGATTTACAGGGGTCTCTTATTATTCGACGTTCCTGCGGGTGTATTCCTCAGCTTGATATCTACGATCAGCTCTGTGTCCAGAGTAGTAAATGTGACGAAGGGTATTCGCCGCAATTAACCGAATTTATCCCCATAGATACCCCTATTATTGCCCAGATCCTGGGGACTGACCGGGAAGAGCAGGATGCCTGGATAATTCCCCTTCTGGAAGCCTTTAAACAGGCCTGTCTCGGGGAGACTAATCGATTCCCCGATTTATTAGAAAGCCTTATAGAACGACACATCCAAAAGGGGCGGGATATTGCTCCCTGGCAAACGGTTATTACCTACCTGATACAACGGGTACAGCGTTCTTTCCCTGAATCATTACAAGAGGACTCTCGGGTGATACTCGACAAGGCCCGTCTGATTATTTCGGAAGGGATTCTCCGCATGCACCAGGTGTATGAGTGGACCAACGAACAACAATGGACGATTATTCGAAAGCTTGAACGGGATCTCATCAATGTCCAGAATAGAACCGAATTATCGGGCGTATTGCATCACTATTTACCCTCTTTAGGCATTAAACAGGGATATGTCATAGAAACAAGCGCTACGGGAGAAGGCCACTGTATTGCAGGTTTCGATAACCAGGGCCCCCTTGAATTAGTAGTGCCCCTCCTCTGTGAAGGGGGAAAGTTCCTTCCGCCAAGTCTGTTTCCTCACGATCCAGGAAGCATGTGGTTGATAGAGCCCCTTATTTCGCAGCGACAATTTCTGGGATGGGCCGTGCTCCGTATGGGGGTATCCACTGGTACCGTTTACGAAGAAATTCGAAGTGCCCTCTCCAACAGCCTTATGAGCCTCAGGGCTATCGAAAACCTAAGACAGGCCCAAAAAGCGGCAGAACAGGCAGAAAAAATAAAAAGCCGTTTCCTTGCCCATGTAAGCCAGGAACTTCTTCAGCCCTTAGAAAGGATTACCACAGAGATTGACACGTTAGGCAAGCAAAAAAGAAGCGAAGGCCTTCAAGCTACGATAGGCTCTATAAAGGAAGAACTCCATCATCAAGCCCGGCTGGTAAAAGATATTCTGGAACTTTCTCGGGCAGAAGTAGGGGATCTGCGTATAGAGAGTCGGTTATTTTCTCTGGGGGCTATTCTAAAAAAAGTACAAGAAGATATGAAAAAACAGTATCCCTTGTTTCAGGTAGAGCCTCCGACCACCCCTCCCCTCCTTATGGGAGATGCCCGGCGGATAGAAGAAATTCTTACTACCCTGGCAGGGCTCTGGCCTCTTAAGGGGATTTTGTGGAAGATAGAAGGAAACTACCTTGTTTTAACGATCTATCATGAGGGGCTCCTTTCTGCAAACGGGACCCTCCACCAGGAAACAGCCCTTCTTCTGGCTCAACGGATCGTGGCAGCCCACGAAGGAATGTTAGAATACTTTCAAGAAGAAGAAAATCAGGGATGGCTTTTAAAATTTCCTTTGCCTACTCTCCAGGGACGAGGGATCATAGATAGGTCAGGACCAATCCTTGTAGTAGGAACCTCTACAGGAACCTTTCCCTCTTCTATTTTCATTGATCCTGCCAGGAAGAAAGAATTTACTGATCTTTCGGAACTTTTCGACAAAAAAGAGGTATACAGTGAAGTATCGATGCTGGTGATATTTCTTTCTCCACTTTCTTCAGAAGACCTGGTTTTGTTGTACACTATTCTTAAGGATCCCCTCTTTCAAACAATACCAATAGCACTTTTCCCTCGAGAAGATAGTACTCTCGTCGTAGGAGAATCGATCCTCTCGTATCTTTCAGAGAAAAATTCCCTTCCCCAGGAGAAGGTGATTCTTCTGTATCGTTTTTACGGAGAATTGAAACGGGAAACCATTGTAACCCTTTCTCGCCTCAATTATTTAGATATCCAGATTGCAGAAGATCCGGAAGAACTTGCTACAAAGCTAAAAAAGATACGACAGGTCCACCTTATTTTGTGTTCCGAACTGCCTTCTAATTATGAAGAAATACTGGAACTTCCCAGTGTTCGAGAGGGGACTCCTCCTTTTGTTATCCTCAGTGAACAAAAAATTGAGGAAAACCTGGTGGAACAAAGTGGTGCAAAGGGGAATTGTCTTCTGCTTAACGCCGGCATATACCAGGAGCAGGAATTCCTGTCCCTCTTAAAACGACTTTTGGAAGGTAAGAGTCTTTTACCTCCCTACACGGGTATTTTGGTTAAAAGGGCTCTGCTCTACCTGAATCAACATTACCAGGAAAATATCCTTCGCTGGAAACTCGCAGAATACGTGCACATCAGTGAAGACTACTTAAGCCGGATTTTTAAAAAAGAAATCAGCATGTCTCCCTGGGAATACCTTATTCGCCTTCGGATTTCAATGGCCAAAAAACTATTAACCCAGAAAACAGCCACCATTTCCGAAATTGCAGAAATGGTAGGATTTTCTGACCAGGCCTATTTCTGTCGGGTATTCAAAAAATACACCGGCCGTTCTCCCCTCTCTTTTCGGCGCAAAGAAGGGCAACCAAAGGGACTCTAAGGGGCTTTCATGGGAATTATTCTCTCTTAAACAAGATTTCTTATAGCAAAAAAATATAAAAGGAGCTCCTGCGAATTTCTCCTGTTCGTAAATAATAAGTATTAGAAAGATAAGAGGGAGATATGACGGTTTAATGCAAATTCGGAACTGCACATTGTCAGAAGATGCCAGTATAGTAGGAATTAAATTTATGAGAGGGGTGTAGGTATGGAACAAGGAGTCCCGGCTTCCTATGAGGCCTTGAATACCGCCGTTGCAACTACAGTGATGAATACCCATCCTGTTGGCTCATTAGCATGGAATTATGAATCGGGTCTTATTCTCTGTGCTCTCTGGGAACTTGCAAAGGTATCAAAGGAACAACCATTTCTTGACCATGAAAAGATAACTCACTATGTGAAGGGTCAGGTAGACACATTGATTTTAGACGATGGAAGCATCAAGGGATACAAAAAAGACGAATTCAATCTTGATCAAATAAACAGTGGGAAAATAGTTCTGGAACTGTACGAAACCTATAAAGACGAACGGTATCTAAAGGCCTGTCAGATCCTGCGGAATCAGCTTCGTGATCATCCTCGGACCGAACTCGGTGGTTATTGGCATAAGAAGATTTACCCCCACCAGATCTGGCTAGATGGTTTGTATATGTACGGCCCCTTTGCGGTACGGTGGGCACAGATTCAGGGTGAAGAAGAACTGCTGCGAGAAGTAGCCAAAAATCTCCAGGACATTCGAGAAAAAACATTGGATCCTGAGACAGGCCTCTTGCGGCACGCCTGGGATGAGCGGGCCCTGCAACTCTGGGCCGATCCTCGAACGGGCAGATCCCCCCATGCCTGGGGACGAGCCATGGGGTGGTACTGTATGGCCCTGGTGGATGTATTGGGCTTCTTTTCCGAAGAACAGGCTGAATATCAACGGCTCCGTTCAATTTTAGAGGATTGTCTTACCACGATTCTGCGGTATAGGGATCCTCAAGAAAAGCTGTGGTACCAAATATTAGATCAGAGAGGAAGAACAGGAAATTATTTGGAAACATCCTGTTCCTCTATGTTCTGTTATACCATGGCAAAGGCATGGAACAGAAACATACTCACCGATGAGACGTTGATTCAATCTGCCAGAGAATCGTATACCGCGATAGTGAAGCGCTATCTCCGAACCGATACAGAGGGCAAGACCCATCTGGGTGGAATCTGTAAGGTGGCGGGCCTTGGTGGTAATCCGTATCGAGATGGCTCATTTGCGTACTACATGAGCGAGCCCGTGGTAGAAGACGATTTTAAAGGACTAGGGCCCTTTATCTTAGCAGGGGCCGAACTTATCCGGGCCCAGAGGAAAGGGTAAAATCTCCTAAAAAAGAGCTGGCGCTCTTCAATTAGAAGGCACCAGTTCTTTTTCATATACCTTCCTATTGTTAGAACCGCGAACGGGTTCCGCCCTCGTGATCTTACCTTTAGCGATATGCCCGGAGAGCATTAAGCACCGCCAGGAGCGCCACCCCCACATCAGCGAGCACCCCTTCCCACATGGTGGCCTGTCCAACGGCACCCAGGGTAAGAACAGCGAGTTTTACGCCCAGGGCAAACAGGATATTTTGCCACACGATACGACGGGTTTTCCGGGCCCGGTCAACTGCCTCGGGGATACGGGAAAGATCATCGGTCATAAGGACCACTTCCGCCTGTTCGATAGCCAGATCCGATCCACCCTTCCCCATGGCAATTCCCACATCAGAACGGGCGAGAACAGGCCCATCATTTATCCCATCCCCCACAAAGGCTACGGGGGCGCCCTCACCGTCTTCCATCAAGCGTTCGAGCCGTTCGAGTTTTTCCTCAGGTCGCAGGCTGTGGTGAACCTCATCTACCCCTGCGGCAGCACCTGCCTGCTGGGCTGGTACGGCGCTATCCCCCGTAAAAAGGGCAATATGCTGAACTCCCCGCTTTTTCAGTTCCCGAACTACCCGGGGAGCATCTTGCTTTAATTGATCCTCCAGGTGCACCGAACCAACCAGTTCTCCCGCCAGTGCCACATGGACGGTGGTAGCATCATCTTCGCGACAGGTATGGGGTATTTCCTTAAGATGAAGGAGTCGATCGTTCCCTGCGAGGACTTCCTTTCCATTAAAAGAGACCACGCTTCCATGACCCGGAATTTCATAGAAGGATCCCTCATCAGGCTGCGGCAGAGGGAGCCCCCGGCGTTCCCACTGTTGTTGAATAGCCCGCGAAAGGGGGTGATTCGAATGGACCGTCGCAACCGCTGCATAGGTAAGGAGTTCTTCCGCCGAATGGGGGTCCTGAGCCTGGAGTTTAGAAACCTGAAACTCTCCCCGGGTGAGGGTTCCGGTCTTATCAAACACCACCGTGCGCAGCTTGACCAGGGTATCCAGCACCACCGCCCCCTTCAAAAGGATCCCCCGGCGGGCCATTCCCCCAAGGCCAGCAAAATAGGTAAGGGGGACACTGAGCACAAAGGCACAGGGACAGGAGATAACCAGCATCACCAGGGCCCGATACATCCACGTATAGAACGAGGCCCCTGGCACTACAAAAGGAGGTACCAGGGCAACCAGAAGGGCCAGAATCACCACCACCGGTGTATAATAACGGGCAAAGCGGCTTACAAAAAGTTCCACCGGAGCCTTTCGCTCCTGGGCTTTTTCTACCAGATGCAGAATTCGGGCAAGGGTAGAATCAGTGTAGGCCCGTTCACTGCGAAGAATAAGGGTCCCCTCTTTGAGAATATATCCCGCCAGAGCCTCCTCCCCTGGTTCCGCGGCCTTCGGGAGGGATTCTCCTGTGATAGCAGAAGTATCAAAGGTGCCCCGGCCTTCCAGGATCCGGCTGTCCAGAGCAAGCCGTTCCCCTGACCGTAAGAGGATACGACTTCCCGCAGGGACCGTTTCGGGGGGAACTTCTACCCACGCCTCATCCTTTTGTATCCGTACGGTAGAAGGGCGCAATGCTATAAGAGAACGGATAGAACGCCGACTACGGAGCACCGCGTATTCCTGCAGGAACTCTCCGATTCGATAAAACACCATCACCCCTACCGCCTCTTCCCAGGCACCTAACAAGATGGCCCCCAGTGAGGCAAGGGACATTAAGAACAGTTCGTCAAAAACCTTTCCCCGGCGAATATTTCTCCAGGCTCCCCGCAGAACGGGAAAGGCCGCAATCCCATACGTAAGTCCCAGAATCCCATAGGAGAAAACCATACTGCCAGGGAACCGCCACACCCCTTCATGCAACAGGATACCAAGCAGGGCCATAACGAAGCAGAGAACCAACACCAGGGCCTCTTGATACTGCTCTTTTGAGAGCATCTTCTCCCGGGAAGGGCCATGTTTTTTGAGGGCCCCTTTTTCCTGAATATCCGAACACACGCTTTCAGAGGATTCTTTTTGACTAGTGGCCGCGCAAACGGCGCAGGTGGTATCATCCATAAAACTACACTCCTTCGCTGTAGTAACTACACAATCCCCTGCTCAGAGATATGTTCCAGCGCCACCGAGATGAGGGCATTCACATGCTGATCATCAAGCTGGTAATACACCACCTTTCCTTCCCGGTAGGGACGAACCAACCGGGCTCGTCGCAAAATGGCCAGTTGGTGACTTATGGCAGACTGACTTACCTCCAGCAGGGCCGCAAGGTCACACACACACAATTGCTGATGCACCATCAGGGCATTGAGAATCCGTAGCCGCCCCGGATCCGAGAGGACCTTAAAAATCTCAGAAAGGCCCAAAAGTTTGGGAACCGTCCACAGGGAAGACCGAATTTTCTCAAGGGTTGTGGAATCTACCTCTGAACAGGAACAGGAATAGTCTGTTTCGTCCTGCATCTATCAACTCCTGAACATATGAACAAATGTTCATATGTTCATAAAAATATTACTATAAGGAACCATCTTTCGTCAATGGCCTCTCTCTTCGCTGTTAGAGAAACCATAAAGAAAAACAATCTCGAGAGAATCTTTTAAGAGCCGTTATTCCCCTTCCCCGCAGGCCCTAAGCTTTCTCGTATGACGAGGTGTGCCTGCAAAACCGCATCTTCATATTCATTTTCTTCTATCATATTCATCAGAATTTCCATAGCTTTAATACCAATTTCATATTTAGGGATGTGAATAGTTGTTAGAGAAGGAACCGTTGTTTCTGACAGATAGATATTATCACATCCTATCACCGATACCTCTTCTGGTACCCGCAACCCTTCTTCCCGAATAGCCCGTAGCGCCCCGATTGCCATAAGATCATTGAGAGCAATAAGTGCTGTAAACGGAATATGGCGGGACAGAAATTGTTTCATATCCCGATAACCATCCTCTACCAGGGTGCGATAAGGAGGATTCCCAGGGATAAACAGGGTAGGATCCTGATCCATCCGGTAATAGGCACGCCAATATTCAAATTCTTCGGCCCGGGCCTCATGAATGGCAGGATCGTTACCACTCAGAAAGGCAACTCTCCGATGTCCATAGCGATACAGCATATCAAATAAATGCTGCATTGCCCCATGGTAATCCACGGTAATCCGGGCGCCATGGAGAGTTTCCCTGGTTGCCGCCGAACGGGCCGAATCACCTCCAACAACAAAACGAACACCTCTCTCGTACATATGATGAAGCTGCCCAGGAGTAAAACCAAAACTATAATCAGAGAGAAAAACTCCATCCATTTGGCGTTCAATAATCCGGGTTATATACTGATCTGAAGGACCTTCTGCCATCACAAGAGAGACAATATACCCATGTTCCCGGGCAACCGTTTCCATCCCTTCTGCAACGGCCCCATAATAGGGGTTTTGTAAACTTGGCACAAGGATACCCACATGGTCAGTCCGACGAGAAGCGAGACTCCGAGCAGCTCGATTGGGTATGTAGCCTAATTCCTCTATTGCAGCATACACCCGACGGGAAAGCTCTGCACTTACAAATTTTCTTCCCCGCAATACGTTCGATACGGTTGCAGTAGAAACCCCTGCCCGTCGGGCCACATCTTCTCGGGTTACCATCTTAAACAAACTTTACCATGTTTTTACCCTGCCTGCTATACCAGGAGACCACCTATTTTTTGTCAAAAGAGAGATTTTGAATATTCTCATCCCCCTCTTGAAAGTCTATTTTCTTTGTTCCCTGTTCATTTAATAGAACCTAAGAGCCCAGCCACAAATTGACGTTGCATCGTTAAGAACAACACTAAAATGGGTAGAGTAGAAATACATACAAGGATCATGAGCCCTCCATATTCAATAGTATAAGCTCGCATCATGGAAGACATAGCGATAGGAAGGGTTTTCTTTGCATCCGAAAGAATAGTCATTAGGGGCCACAGGTAAGAATTCCATTGACCTAAAAACAAGTAGATACTGGCAGAGGCAAAAGTTGCTTTCATCGAAGGAACTACAATCCGAAGAAAAATACTCAATTCACCGGCACCATCAACACGGGCAGCTTCCATAATTTCAGTAGGAAACATCTTAAAATTCTGGCGAAGGAAAAAGATAATAAAAACCGAAACTAATGAAGGAAGAATAATAGCAATCCGAGTATTTAATAGATTGAAAAAAGCCATCTGTCTAAAAAGTGGAATAACAATGGCCATCTGGGGTAAGATCATCGATACCAGGAGAATATTAAAAAAAGCTTCCCGTTTTCTGGAACGATATTTTTCAAAACCAAAGGCTGCTAAACCATTTATAACAAGACCTCCCGCTACGGTGGTAAAAGCAATCACAAAGGAATTCATAAAAAATGTAAAAACCGAATAACTACTATTTACTTTATTCCAATTCGAAAGGAATTCTGCCCCCGGTTTTAGCACACCTCGAACCACATCGTTAGGGTTTTGAGTAGTTCCAATTATCATCCATATAAAAGGGAAAATACTTACAAACGCCCCAATTAAAAGAATAAAACGAATAATAAAATACGAAATAGTATGGGTTCGCCTCATTTTTCTTTATCCCCCAACAGTCTTAATTGCACAAATGCTAGAAGAGCTGCAATAATTACCATTACATAGGAAAGGGTTGCCGCATAACCAAGGTCTGAGTTTAATACAAAGGCCTGGTTATAAATATATAAGGCTACCGTCATTGTTTCATTAGAAGGTCCCCCACCCCAGGTAAGAATATTAGGCTCATCAAAAAGTTGCATGGTCCCATTTGTTGATGTCACAGCTGAAAAAAGAATCACCGGCGTTAAAAGAGGTAGGGTAATACTAAAAAACTGTCGAATCCGGCTTGCCCCATCAACTTCTGCGGCTTCATAAATCTCATTATCAATATTCTGCATACCCACCAGAAAAAACACCATATTGTATCCGGTCCATCGCCAGGTAAGAGCTATCATAATGGTAACCTTTGCCCAAAATCCATTGGTAAGCCATCCAATGGGCTCAGAAATAAGATGTAAATCTTTTAAGAGATTATTAAAAAGGCCATTTGTTTGCAGCAATATTCTAAAAAGGACCGAATAGGCTACGAGGGAGGTAACACAGGGCAGGAAAAAAATTGTACGAAAGACTCCCCGAAACCGGCGGATTTCCGTGTTAAGCCAGGTAGCAAGAATAAGGGCAAGAAAAATCATCAAAGGGATCTGGATAGCCATAAAAATAAAGTTATGGCTCAAGGCTTTCCAGAAAATACTATCCTGGGCCATCCGGACAAAATTCCCCAAACCAACAAACTGACGGTTAAAGCCCCTCCATTTTTGGGTAACCATTACAAGAGAATAAAAGACCGGATACACCATGAAAAGCCCATAAAACACAAGGGCAGGGGTTACATAAGCCCAGCCAATTCTATTAAGATATCGATGAAATCGTCCTTTTAATTTTACTTCCACCGGAACCTCCTTCTTTCTTTCCTAATATTTTTAAGATACTTCTTCCCATCTTTTTAGATCTTTTGCTATTTTTTCAGTTTCATATCACACAGGTACAAGCAAAGTCGTTCATATGGCTCCATCATCACAGTTTATTAGGGCCTGCACCCCTCCTATGGGTTGCAGGCCCCCAATTGTTCTCTTTTTACTGATTCCCTGTTACCTGTTTGTATTCTTCAAGCGCGGCTTTCGCAACTTCTTCAGGGGTTTTTAACTGGCCATTAAACATTTTGTTCAGGGCGTTATTCACAGCTCCCCGCATAGCTACATAGTTAGGGGTATAGCGAAGGGAAGGTACGTTTTCCATCCAGGTAGCAAAATCTTTGTAAACCGCTTGATTTTTATAGAAGAATTCGTCGGGGGCAGTATAATTGGAACCATTACGGGATGGTAAGAAAGTTCCCATAGCTCCTGCCCCTTTAAGTATGGTATTGTAAAACTCAAGCACCTCTGGAGATTCCGTTGCCCAGGCTTTTTTCAAAAAATCAATAGCCGCGACCTTATTAGGCGCCTTTGTAAACACATACCAGCTAGATCCCCCATTGTTCGATGCATTTTGAGCACCCGGAACTCCTTCCACAAGGGGAGTTGGAATTACCATCCATTTTCCTGCATTCTGGGGCTGGGATTTTAAAGTACCAATAATCCAGATTGCCGTAAGCATGCCCGCTGCCTCTCCCCCATTAAAAGCTGCAATCCAATTGTTCCATCCCTCGGTCATATAAAGAAGCCCTTTTTGGTGCATAGTTTTGAGATATTCGATTGATTTAAGCATAGCGGGGGAAGTAAAATTTACCGAACCATCCTCATTAAAGAACTGAGTACCTGTCGATTGGACCATAATCCTGAGAAAATCAAACACCGTGGTATCATAGGCAATAAAGGGCTTGCCTATTTTTGCTTTAACCTTTTCTCCTAACTCAATTATCTCAGACCAGGTCATGTTTTTCTGGTAATCATCAGGATTGAGTCCTGCAGCTTGCAACATATCAGCCCGCACAAAAAAGCCGGTACTTCCCGTATCAAAGGGAATTCCGTAAATTTTATCACCTTCGGTCATGGGTCCCAATTTGTACTGGGCAAATTTACTGTAATCTACCCCCTCTGCTTTGAGGTCTACAAAAGCACCGGGATAGTTTTGGATAAAACGCTCAATAACAAAATCTTGGAACAAGGCAATGTCCGGCAATCCTGCCCCACCAGCCTGAAGTCCCGCTTCTATCTTTCCTTCGATGTTTTCTGGGATATCCACAATTTCTACAGTTACATCGGGATTAATTTTTTTGTACACTTCTGCGGCTTTCTGCATAGAATAACCATTAAAATTAGGATCCCAACACCAAACCGTAATCTTACCTTTTACTTGGGCAGGTTTTGCCCCTCCACAGTTAATAAGAGTCATCCATGCAAGTACAGCTATACCCCAAAGAATACTTCGTTTCATACCTAACCTCCTCTTGGTAGGATTTTTATTGTGGTTACGCGCGTAACTACTAAAAATTGTACCATTGGAAGATAAAGCTGTCAAACTAAAAATTAATTTTTCCCCTTCCCCGCAGGCCCTAAGCTTTCTCGTATGACGAGGTGATGAATTAAGCCCTCAAGAAAGGCTCGCTAATAATCCCAGGCTGGAGTTCCCCTAATAGCTCCCCTTTCTGAGGGGACCGGGAGGAATCCCCACAAATAAAAAAGGCCCCTTCCGGGGCCCTTTTGAGGGTTCTTTTTTAATTAAGTTTTACGGAGAGAAGGATTCACAGAATTCTTTGTGGCACTTCTTGCTTTCAGTTTTTCCGGGGTACGCCGGTTCAACAGGCTTTGTAAGAAAATAAACACGAAAATAAGAATTCCCACTACGATACGGGTCCACCAGGAACTTAAGGTTCCCTGGAAATTGATGATGGTCTGGATAGTCCCCAGAATAAGGACCCCCACGATAGAACCTTCGATAGACCCTACCCCACCGGTAAGCAAGGTTCCTCCCATAACAACGGCAGCAATGGCATCAAGATGGAGATCCTTACAATGGAGGGCATACCCCGAAAGCATGTAGAAGGTAAAAACCACTCCCGCGAGGCCCGAACAGAGGCCGTTAAACGTATATATCAGCACCTTTGTTCGAGGCACCGGAAGCCCCATGAGCAGGGCCGACTGCTCAGAGCCACCAATCGCGTAGACGGTTCTACCAAACCGGGTATATCGGAGAAGCCACCATCCCAGCAGAGCCCAGAACACAAAAATGAACACATTTACCGAAATAAAATCCCCCGTCGGCAGTTCCAGAGCGGCCATACTTACGGTTCGGTACCATTCATTTTCTATATTGATGGTATCAATACTGATTAAGTAGCAGGCCCCACGGGCAAAGAACATCCCCGCCAGGGTAGCAATGAAGGGCTGAATCTTAAAATACTGGATCATGATTCCCTGAAAGGCACCGATTGCACTGGAAGCAAGCAATACCAGAGGAATAACCAGGGTAGGAGAAAAACCTTTCTGTAATAGGTCCGCCGAAAGCATGGTGGTTAGGGCCACCACGGACCCCACCGACAAATCGATACCCCCCGAAATAATCACAAAGGTCATCCCCACCGCAGCGATACCGAGAAAGGCATTATCAATAAAAAGATTGATAAACACCTGAAGGGAAAAAAAGTTGGAGTATGCCAGAGACCCGGCCCCATACATCACGATAAAAAGACCAAGCGTAATAAGGAGGGGAAGATTCTTATGTTTCATGGGTGCACCCCCCTCAAAAAAGCGGCTATCCACCGGGGAGCCGGCCATTTTTCATCGATTTTCTCTTGAAACTTTTTCTGACTCCCGCGCCATAAAGGCTGTCCAGAACTTATATGATTTCTTTTCATATGCCGCTCCTTGTCGTAAGTTGTACCAACCGGCGGGATCCTCCCCGGAACAAAGAACGGAAATTTTCTGATTGAATCATAGAAACAAGAAACACCACCACCGATTTTATGACAAGATTTACCTGAGGCGGCACGCCAATCGAATAGATAGTGGTGGTAAGGGTCTGGATAATAATCGCCCCCAGGACTGAACCGGCAAGGTTAAATTTTCCCCCATTGAGGGAGGTACCACCAATCACCACCGCTAAAATAGCATCCAGGTCAAAGAGATCTCCCGCGTTGTTCCCATCGGCGCTCTTTACATTAGAACTCACCAGCAAACCCGAAACCCCCGCACAGAAGGAACAGAAGGCATAGGACCACAACAGAATTCGTTCTTCCCGAATTCCCGAATAGCGACTGGCCGTACGGTTGGAACCAATTGCCTCGATAAAGAGCCCCAGGGCTGTTTTTCTGGTCACAAGAACCACCACTCCCAGCACAAAGGCAAGGATATACAGAGAGAAGGGTATACCCAGGAGGGTGCCATTCCCAATAAAATAATAGGGTTTATAATAGATGGTGATAATCTGGCCATTGGTGATTAATTGAGCAATCCCCCGGCCAGCAACCATAAGGACCAGGGTCGCCACAATAGGTTGAATCCGTAAGCGGGACACAAGAAATCCGTTCCACAAACCGATTACCGTCGAAATCAGGAGGGCCATCACAATGGCTACCCCCATGGGAGTACGGGTTACCAGTACCTGTTCTGAACCCTGGAGGATGAGCTCTCCCCCAATAAGGTAGGCCGCAATAGCCCCTGAAATGGCTACCACCGAACCAACGGAGATATCAATACCACCGGTGGCAATGACTAAGGTGAGTCCCACAGAAATAATGCCAATGTAGGTGGATCGATTCAGAATATCCACGATGATCCCTGAAAAGCGACCATCCTTCCATTCAATAGTCAAAAAGCCCCGGGTTAAAAAAATATTCACCACGATAAGGAGTACCAATACACAGAGGGGCCAAAACAAAGCAGCTTCGGTTAATCTACGATGTTTCTGTGGCATGTTCCGTTTCTCCCTGGGCAATAAGCCGCATAATAGTGTGTTCCTGGATCTGGGCTCCGCGGATTTCTCCAATCTTCTTTTTGTCCCTGAATACCGCTACCCGATCACTGACGGCCACCACTTCCTCTAACTCGGAAGAAATAAATACGATCGAAATACCCCGTTTCTTTAAATCCAGGATCCGCTGGAGAATTTCGCTCTTGGCCGCCACATCGATTCCCCGGGTTGGTTCATCGAGGATAAGAATCTGGGGATCCGTAGCAAGCCAGCGGGCCAGGAGGACCTTTTGCTGGTTTCCCCCCGAAAGGCTTCGTACCGGTCGTTCCGCATCGGGGGTTTTAATCCCCAGTTCTTTGATTAGCTCTTCCGCCAATACTTCCTGGGTTTTCCGGGGAAGATAGCGAAACACCCCCCGTTTTGCCTGCAGGGCCAGGATGATATTCTCCCGAATAGAAAGATCCGCCACGAGTCCTTCGGTTTTGCGATCCTCGGGACAAAAGCCCATACCGATCATCATGGCATCGAGGGGATGCTGTATCGTCACCGGTTCATCCTGATAAAAAATTGTCCCTTCCCCAGCCCGTTCTGCCCCAAAAAGGAGCTTGGCCGTTTCGGTTCTGCCAGAACCTAATAAACCCGCCAGGCCCAGAACTTCCCCTTTTTGAATGGCCAGGTTGATTGGCTTGAGATACCCTTCTTTCCCCAAATTCTCGGCCCGGACAAACTCCTGTTCTGGGAGAGGACCAGGGGAAGCAGCCGCCGAACTTTCCTCTTTTTTCCCGCCTCGGGCCATGGTAGCCGCCAGATCCAGGGGATCCTTGCCAACCATCATGCTAATAAGCTCTATTTTTGGAAGGTCCTTCGTGGGAAGGGTACCAATGTATTCCCCATTGCGGAGCACCGTAATCACATCAGAAATTTCATACACCTGGTCCAAAAAATGGGTAACAAAAAGAATGGCCAGCCCTTCTTGTTTTAGTTTCCGTAAGATAACAAACAATCGGGCTACCTCCGTATCATCGAGACTGGAGGTGGGTTCGTCGAGAATAAGAATTCGAGATTGAATACACAAGGCTCGAGCGATGGCCACCATCTGTTGAATTGCCAGGGAATAACTCCCGAGCGGAGCGGTGGGATCCAGGGTAAGCTCCAATTTTTCTTGCAAAATCTGCCGGGCCGTGGCATACATTTTTTTCCAATCGATATTGGGTCCCTTGCGGGGTTCCCGTCCAAGAAGCACATTTTCGGCCACCGACAGGTTAGGACAAAGGTTTACCTCCTGATACACCGTGGCAATGCCAAGGCTTTCGGCATGTTCCGGTGATTCTACCGTTATTTTCGCACCATCAAGCCAGATGCTTCCCCCATCGGGATGGTAGACGCCGGTCATTATCTTAATCAATGTTGATTTGCCGGCCCCATTCTGCCCCATAAGAGCATGGATTTCTCCCGGCCGCAGCGAAAAATTCACCCGGCTTAAGGCCCGTACGCCGGGGAAGTACTTAGAAATATCTTTCATTTCAAGAATAGGGGGGCTTACTTTTCCTTTACTTTCTTGTTGGACCACCATGCCATATTCCTCCCCAGGCTCCTCGGGAGCCCCTGGTATAAAAGAGAGGGTGTCCTCCCCTTTGGCAGAACACCCTCTTTTAAGAAGTTACCCCTTAATACTTACGGCTGGGGAACACTTGAGCGGCAAACTCGGCGGGGAAGACCCCTTCGTTAGTTACGATCCGCTTGGGAACCGATTTACCCGCCGCCACAGCCTGGACTAATTCCATAAGCTGGGGCCCCAAGAGGGGCGAGCATTCCACCGTACAATTGAGCTTGCCCGCAATCATCGCCTCAAAGGCACCCTTTACCGCATCGATAGATACAATAACGATATCCTTTCCCGGCTTAAGCCCGTATTCCTCAATAGCCTGAATAGCCCCAATGGCCATATCATCATTATGGGCAAAAAGCACGTTGATGTTCTTTCCTTCCGCCTTCAGGAAGGCTTCCATAACTTCCTTACCTTTCGCCCGGGTAAAGTCGCCGGTCTGGGACCGGATAATCTTATAGTTGGGGAAGGGTTTCAGGATTTCTTCGAAACCTTTTTTACGATCGATGGCCGGAGCGGATCCCACGGTGCCCTGGAGTTCGACGATGTTCACCGGCTTGTCCGTATGGAGATACCCCAACAACCAGACCGCCGCCCGTCGCCCCTCTTCCACAAAGTCGGATCCGATGAAGCAGGTATACAGGCTATCATCCTTTACATCCACCGCCCGGTCTGTAAGGATAACGGGGATCTTTGCCCGCTTAGCCTCCTGGAGAACCGTTTCCCATCCCGTTTCTACCACCGGGGAGAAGGCAATCACATCGACCTTTTGAGCGATAAAGGAACGAATCGCCTTAATCTGGTTCTCCTGCTTTTGCTGGGCATCGGCGAACTTCAGTTCGATTCCCGCTGCGGCAGCAGCGGCCTTAATGGACTCCGTATTGGCGGTGCGCCATTCGCTTTCGGCCCCAATCTGTGAGAAGCCCAGGACTATCTTTTTCTTTGCCTGTCCAAACACAGACAAGGAAATCCCCATGAGGAGCACCAGCGCCCCTGCCACAATTTTGGTAGTTCGTACCATACCAACCTCCTTTGGATATAGGTTATGGGTATGGTACTCCCCCTTTTTTGCTTTGTATTTAGACAAATCGGCTATTTTGTGTACGATACCGCACCGTTAATAGCGTCTTCGAGCAATTACCGCCCGAGATGTTTCTGCGGGGAAAACTTCTTCCGAAGTAATGATACGGGTCGGCAGTTCCTTCCCATCAAAATAATCCCGTACGATTTTCATGAGCTGAGGTCCTAGGAGGGGGGAACACTCGACCGTGCAATTGAGTTTTCCCTTTAGCATCGCCTGGAACGCCTCTTTTACCGCATCCACCGAGACGATGATTACATCCTTTCCTGGCCGCAGGCCCGCTTCTTCCAGGGCCTCGATAGCCCCCAGGGCCATATCATCGTTATGCGCGAACAGGGCGTCAATTCGCTGAGTTTCGGTTTTAAGGATTTCCCGCATCACCGCCTTTCCTTGATCAAAATAAAAGTTTGCTATCTCAGAACGGATAATTTTAAAATTCCGGTAGGGAGCGATAGTTTGCTCAAAACCCCGTTTTCGGTCGATGGCCGGGGCAGACCCGACGGTACCCTGAAGTTCCACAATATGAACGTTTCCATCCGGGGTAGGATGTTTTTCCATATACTGTAAGAGCCAGCGGGCGGCCCGCCGTCCCTCTTCCAGAAAATCGGAACCGATAAAGGTGGCCCAGAGGGTATCATCCTTTAAATCCACCTCCCGGTCAGTAAGAATCACGGGAATCCCCGCGGCTTTAGCCTCCGAAAGGACCTCCTCCCAGCCCGATTCTACGATAGGAGAAAAGGCGATAATGTCCACTTTTTTCTGAATAAAGGAACGAATCGCCGCAATTTGGTTTTCCTGTTTTTGCTTACCATCCTCAAAAATGAGTCGAATACCCGCCACCTGGGCGGCTTCTTTTATAGAACGGGTGTTGGCAAGCCGCCAGCGGCTTTCGCTTCCCACCTGGGCAAAACCCAGGGTAATAGGTTCTTCCCGGGGACGGGGCCTCCTCACCGATCGATAGGGATCCATGGCCCAGCTAATGTTTTGAGCGGTTACCTGCTGGGTGCGGAGGTAAATCTTTTTAGGGATGCCCGACTTTTTGGCAAGGATATCCCGGGCGTAGTCCACCGCCTCTTTACCGCCCGTAGGACAAATAAAGGTGGCCGCCAGAAGCCCCCGTCGCACAAGATCAAGCCCGCCGTTGGACCCTTCAAGGCCATCGACCCCAATGATCCGGGGCAAAGGGAGCCCCGCTTTCTGGAAGGCCAGGATGGCCCCATAGGCCATGGCATCGTTCTGGGCAACGATCACATCTGGCAGAGGTTCCCGGCGAACCAGGGTAGAGAGGGCATCTTCTGCCTGATCCCGTAGCCAATCGGCGGTTACCGTTTGAAGCACCCGAATAGCGGGATGACGGGCAATCTCTTCCCGCAGGCCAGCACTCCTATCAATGGCGGGGGGAGAGCCCGCCCTTCCCTGCACCTCCCAGAGGGTCCCGCCCCGACTGCCCAGAAGTTCCGAAACATAGCGGCCCGTTTCTCTTCCGATAAGCTGATTATCCGGGCCGATGTACAGGGTGTAATCATAGCCTTCCACCGCCCGATCGAGCACAATCACGGGAATTTTGTGGTACACTTCGGTTACTATGGGAGTAAGCTTCTGGGAATCCGTGGGGGAAATAATAAGGAGGTCAATCCCATAGTCCATGAGACGACGCACATCTTCAATCTGCCGATCGCTGGAATCCACCGCATCGGTAATGATAACCCGCATATCGGGGTACTGCTTTGCCTGCTGACGGATTTCTTCCGTCATGGTGATGCGCCAGGGTTCTGAAAGATTTGCCTGGGAAAGGCCTATCAACATTGAAACCTCTTGCGGACTTTGACGAGTAAGCTGGAGGGGACTTATGGCCACAAAGAGGGCAAGAGAACAGAGCAGCCCCATACTAATAAGAACGAGTCGCTGAAAGGAGGGAACTTTCATACCTCAGGCTCCTCCTTTGTAGTCACAGAACGGGAAGAACCACCGCGGTTCTTGTACTCAATAGGAGAAATACCCAACACCTGTTTAAAGGCCCGACTAAAGTAATGCTGACTTCGGTAACCTACCTGTTCGGCTATTTCATATATTTTGAGGGCCGGATTTTCCATAAGCTGGAGGGCATGCTTAATTCGAACCCGACAGAGATATTCCACAAAGGAATAGCCCGTGGCTCGCTTTAAAAGCCGGGAAAGGTAGCCCGGGCTTACCTCCAGTTCCTGGGCCGTTTCTTCCAGGGAAAGCTCGGGGTAAGGATAATTTCTTTCGATATAATTTTGAGCCAGTAATACCAGGGGCTGGGTCGAAAGTTTTTTTTCTAATTCTTCCTGGACTTCTTCATACAGTTCTTGAAGCTGAGAATAGGGATAGGTATCTTCTCCGTGAAGGGTGGCCGAAGAAGCACCATTTCCGTTACTATGAAAGCTCCGTTCCAGAGGGCTTCCGGAAACCAGCACCAGGAGCGGCCGTTGATGGGTTGCTTCGTAAATGGCCGCTTCTAAGGACGGGAGGCGGGCCGTAAGGGATTCCTCTGGGCCTTCGGTAATGGCCACCACATTTTCCTGCCCATCAATAAATACCAGGGCTCCCCTGCCCAAAAACTCTTCCACGACGGCTTTGACCGCATACATCATCAACCGGCGATATCCAATCTGGATGGTACCCACACTCATGATGCGCTCCTCCACCTGCACCAGCAGGATCACCGGATGCTGAGGGAATTGAATGCCCAGGAAACGGCAGCCCTCCCCTACGTCGGTACGGGAAAGCTTTCCTTCAACAAGATCCCGCAAAAAGGCTTCCCGAAGGGAGTCCCTGTTTTGCTCCAGTTGATTACGGGCCCAGCTAATATATCGATTCGTTTCCCGTCGCAGGGAAAGCTCCTGCTTTGCCAGGTCGAGGGTCTTTTTTAACACCTCCGGGTCAACCGGCTTAAGGAGGTACTCAAAGACCTGGAGGGAGATGGCTCGTCGAGCATAGTCAAACTCATCATGGCCCGTCACAATGATGATAATCCATTGGTTCGAGTATTCGCTGAGCCGCTGGATAAGCTCGAGTCCGTCCATAAAGGGCATACGAATATCGATAAAAAGGATGTCCGGATTCGTTGTCAGGGCAAGTTCATAGGCGGCCTCCCCATCTTCCGCTTCTGCCACTACTTCAAGGCTGCTATCCAGTTTTTCTAAAAGGGACCGGAGCCCCCGCCGGATTTTTGGTTCATCATCGGCGATAAGCACTTTCCACATATCATCCCTCCACCGCCGGATGGCGGACCGTTACTACCGTTCCTTTTCCGTACATGCTCGAGAAACGAAGGCCGTAGGGTTCCCCATAGGCAAGACGAATCCGCTCGTGCACGTTGCGGGCCCCAAAGCCCATGGGGGAGAAGGCACCGACCGCCCCCTCATGGGCGGTTCGGGGAGTTCCTTCCAGTTCTTCTTCCAATTGACGGAGCCGTTCTTCAGGGATACCGATACCATCATCTTCCACAATAAAAAGGAGATCTGCCCCTTCAAGGCGAACCGAGATTGAAATATGGCCCCTGCCCCGCCGTTCTTTTATCCCGTGGTAAATTGCATTTTCCACCAGGGGCTGAAGAATCACCTTGAGCACCCGATAATTATCAAGCCCTTCCTGGATTTCTATAGAATAGTCAAATTTGTCTTCATACCGGATTTTTTGAATATACAGGTAACTTTCCACATGACGGATTTCTTCGGAAAGACGGACCATTTCGTCTCCCCGGGACAACCCCACCCGGAACAGGCGAGTCAGGGCTGACACCATATGCACGATATCGGTGGCGCCCTTTTCCTGGGCCATCCATTGGATCGTATCCAGGGTATTATACAAAAAATGGGGCTTTATCTGTTCCTGCAACACCCGCAGTTCTATTTCCCGCTTCAACCGCTGTTCTTCGTACACCTGCTGAATAAGGTGGTGGATCTCTTCTATCATTTTATTGAATGAATGCCCCAGTTGCCCAATTTCATCGTGTTGCGCCCCGGTAAAGCGGATGGAAAAGTCCCCCGTTTCCACCTGTTTCATCAGGCTCCGCAACTGTTCGATAGGCCGGGCGATAGAGGCGGAGAAAAAGAGGGAAAGGATGATGGCCAAAAAAATCGTGATGCTTCCCACCACCACCACAAACCATTTAATCAGGGATACTTCCCGAAGGGCACTCTGCATGGAAAAAACCCCCGCCGTGACCCAGCCGGTGTAGGAGGATCGCTTAAAGAGGATCTGAAACTCTTCTTGTCCAAAACGGCGGAAGAGGCGTCCCGAATCACCCTCTAACTTCCGGGGTGCAATTCGATAGACGGAGGTAGTAAGGGGGGCAAACACCAGTTCCCCATTCTGATCAGAAATATACAGATACCCATCACGCCCCAGGGACGAATCGGCCAGGAGTTCCTGAATATACTCAAGCTGAATATCAATCAAAATAACGCCCAGAAGATGCCGGGGACTCCGGGGGTCCCATACCGGCCGTACCAGGGAAACCACGTCGTCGGCCCCGAATCCAAAGAGGCTGCGAATGTTTCGCCCAATAGGACGGGGGATAATGGCGATTCCCCTCGTTGAATTCGCCCCTTTTAAATACCAGTTTTCCAGGGTCAGGGGGTCCCGATTTATCCGAGCATAATGGGAAGTAAGGATCCGATCATCCGCCGCAATCAGCATGATACCGGCGATTTCCCGATGGGTCTTACGGAAGTCTTCCATATAGAGCAGTGCCCGCTCTTCAGCCCTCGTAGCCCCCCCGAGAAAAGAGGGGCCCCTATATGAGGATGTCCCGCCGGACTTTTCAGACCCAGCACTCCCTTCCGGCGTCACCCCGGGGCTTTCACCAGACATCCCTTCCGGCGTCACCCCGGGGCTTTCACCAGACATCCCTTCCGGCGTTCCCATAAAAAAGGCTTGAATCTCCGGCAGGGTTTCGAGAAGCCGGGATAGCTTTTCGATGTACACAATAAGGTACTCCAGGTTTTTATCTACCTGGGCAATCATCCTGAGGGTGTGGGCCACAATCTGCTCTTCCATGGTCCGGGAATACACGGTGGGGCCGATGAGTCCCAGGGTAAGGACCGGTAAGAGGAGGAGGGCAAAGAAAAAAAACAAAAGACGATTCCGAATGGAACTCTCCATCCTGAGCATACCCATAGTATACCATGGTTCTTCTTCCCCTCGCTTTGCACAAATCCACAAATCTGTGCATAAAAGCGTCGATAGGATCGATGCTATCCCCTTTTCCCCGGTTCGCACCACTCGATATAGCCAAATGTAAAATGAAATATTAGTGATTTTTGTTTTGAAATTTCACTGATAGTGTTTTATATTCTATCCCAAAAGGGGCCCTCTATTGTGAAATCACCCCCAACGTGTTACAGCTTTGAAAACTAAGTGGGTTCCTTGCTATACGTCCCCTACAACATAAAAAGGAGGTAGAGAGCAATGTATAAAAAAGTGCTTTTTACGCTGGGACTAGTCTGGGGGGCCGCCCTGTGCGGCGTATGGGGACAGATGAATCCCCTCTATCCCCCCGTCACCTATGGGAACCCCGACCTGAGAAACATCAGCCTGGGGTATGTTATTCCCATGCTGGAGGATGAATTGGGAAAACCCGAGGACCAGTGGGCATCATCCTTCCTAAAACCAGAGGGTAAACCGCCGGAAAAACCCAAAGCCCCCGCAGGCCAGGAACTAGAACCAGAGGTCCTATATGAATATCAGATATCCTTCGTTAGATGGGCAAGTATGTACGGCCCACGAAGATTGAAGGATAATCTTGCGGATACCTGTTGGGTAGAGGGGGTAGAGGGCCCTGGCATAGGGGAAGTAGTAATCGCTGCGGTTGGGGATGACCTTAAGAAACTGGGTATCAGGATAGGATTTCAGAAAAACAAAGACCTGTACCAGAAAAATGCCCGGCCCCGACAGGTAAAGGTATGGCTGATGGCAGCGGAAGAGAATGTTATTGGAGACCCGGGGTATTTAAAAAACATAAAAGTCTACGCAGTCCACGAGGTAGAACTTAAGGATACCATGGGATGGCAACCCCTTCCCGTACCGCCCATACCGGCCTCTGTTCCTAAGACCAAAACAGAGGGATTGGATCCCAAACACTGGAAACCCTATTGGCTTGTGGCCATCCAGATTGTAAGCGTCTACCCCGGTTCTAAGTGGGAAGATTGTTGCATCACTGAAATTGGGACTATGCCCTGAGATATTTTTTGAAGGAGCGGCCACTCTTTAGAGGACGGAGGGAACCGAAAAGAGTCCCAAAGGCCCAGATACCAGGACGGGGCCTTCCTTCATTAAAAGGCTGAGGGAGAGCCGCGTCCTTAAGAAGACCCCCAATCCCTAAAGGGTGTAAGTATCCGCCAGCGAGGAGGGCTGCAAAAGCCCAAGGGCCAGCGGCCCTCATCTAACTCGGTGAGGGGCCGGCTTCCAGACCCGACCCCCTTAAATAACAGAAGATACCGACGCAAGGATAACCGAACGGCCTATCCTCCTTTGGTACATCTAAGAATCATTCCTCTGGTTGCATACAGTGAATTCCATAATACGACAAAAACACAAGGGCAAGCCCTTGTCCCCAGCCCTGGACCCGTTTTTTAGGGACCTGCTTGTAGGCTTCTGCATCGGCCATGACTGCAGTACCCGCCGAGACATCTCGTACCGAACCATCCTCATCGATGTGAGCAAGAACACCATGGAGAGCTCGATCCACATATGCCCGGTGGAGAGGATGACCGTACCGAATAAGGGCAGCCCCGATACCACTAGAAGCGGAGACTTCCTCATAGGAAGTTGGATCGGTGAGGACCGTATGCCACAATCCGCTTTCTGATTGGAGCCGTACCAAGGCACTGAGTTGATCTCGCAGGGCCCCATCGATTTGCATGAACATCGGATAGGTATAATCGATAAGTTTCAGGGCCTCCGCCATGGTTAACGCAGCCCAGGCATTACCCCGGGCCCAAAAAACACTTGACATATGGTTTTTATGAATGTTGTCCCAGCCATGATAAAATAGATTTGTCCGTTCGTCCTGCAGCAATTCTTCATGCCAGTAGTATTGGTGAAGGGCATCCTCCACCCAGGCTTTGTTATCCAGTTTTCTACCCATCCGTAAAAGGAAATAGGCAGCCATAAACAGAGTGTCTACCCAGGCCTGCTCGGGAAAATCGTTTTTTGTAGAAACCGTATGCTGGAAAACCTTATCCCCAAACCGGACAGCCCGTTCGTGAAGATAGGTTGCTTTTTCTACCGCCAGGTCTAGATATTCCTGCTTCCCTGTCCCTTCGTACAGGGTAAGCAGAGTATGCCCCATGGCGCAGGCATTCACCGTAAAAGGAGGAAGCCCTACCCTTCGATACGTTGCAACCCACTGTTCAAGCCGCTCTAAATAAGACTCCTTGCCAGTTGCTTCCCAGGCCTTACATACCCCGTGAAAAGCCACCCCTGCAGGCCAATCCCAGGTAAAATCAATGGCGAAGGTACGATCGACTATTCGATCAATATATTCAAATATCAATTCTTTGGTAATGTTGTTTTCTTTCATAAAGACATCCTTTTTTAGGCCTTAAGACCCGATGTACTGATTCCTTCTACAAGGTATCGCTGGAAAAACACAAAAATCACAAAAATAGGAACAAGAGAAAGACTCCCCATTGCAAAAAGGGCAGACCAATCGGTAGTAGTGGTAGGATCCGAAAACATGCGGAGGGCCAATGAAACCGTGTAATGATCCGGCCGGTTCAGATATAGAAGGGGCCCTAAAAAATCATCCCATTTCCAATAAAATTGAAAAATCACACTCGTAATAATAGCTGGCGTTAAAAGAGGAAAAATAATATGAAGAAAAACCCGTAATCTACCACAGCCATCTATTTTTGCCGACTCGTCTAATTCTACCGGCAGTCCCCGGATAAATTGAACCATCAAAAAGATAAAGAAGGCCTGCCCAAAAAAAGTAGGGACAATCAGAGGAGCGAAGGTGTTTACCCAGCGAAGCTTAAAGAAAAGAATATACTGGGGTATCATAACAATTTGATAAGGAAGCATCATCGTCAGGAGCATACAGGAAAACCAGAATTTCTTTCCCCAGAATCGAATACGGGCAAAACCATACGCCACAAAGGCCGAGGAAAGGACCACCCCAATAGTAGCAAGAATAGAGTAAAAAAAGGAATTTCGGAAAAAGGTAGTAAAAGTAACACCCCCTACTCCTTTCCAGCCCCGGAAATAACTAGAAACATCTATCGAGGAAGGAATAAGCGAGTAATCTGAAAAAACTTCAGTATTTGGTTTAAGGGAACTTGCAATCATCCAGAGGACGGGATACACCATCACATAGCCAAAGAGGATAACAAAGGTGTGGTAAAGCACATTCTTGATGTTCTGATATCTACTGCGCATAAATTAGTCCTCCCGGGATTCGTAGTATACCCAGAAATAGGATGATTTAAATAAAAGGGCTGTAAAAAATGCTATAATAAGCAACAGAACCCATGCCATCGCCGAAGCATAGCCCATCTGATAGTATTCGAAGCCTTTTTTATATAATTGCAAAGCATACACAAGCGTACTATTCATGGGATCTCCCGCGGGTCCCGTTACGATATAGGCCTGAGTAAAAACGGTAAAACCATTAATCAGTTGCATAATCAAATTGAAAAAAATAAGTGGCGTAAGCTGGGGTAACGTAATATGAAAAAAGCGCTGGAATCCATTGGCCCCATCGATATGGGCTGCTTCATAGTAACTTGTGGGAATCTGTTTAAGCCCCGCAAGAAAAATCAACATGGAAGATCCAAATTGCCATACCGCAAGGAGTATTAACGTCCAGATAGCTGTCTTTGGGTTACCAATCCAGGAAATATCGGAACGGATACCAATGCTATTCAAAATAAGGTTGATAATTCCATCCTTCATAAAAATCCGACGCCACATCACCGCCACCGCCACACTGCCACCGATAATTGAAGGGATATAGTAGACTGCCCGGTACAATCCTACCAACACGGTTTTCCTGGTGAATACCATGGCAATAGCCAGCGCAAAAATGATCCGCAAAGGCACCGATACAAAGGCATAATGAAAAGTCACTTGGAGGGATTTCCAGAACAGGTCATCCTGTACGAGCCTTCTAAAATTAGAAAATCCTGCAAAAACAGGAGGAGATAAAAGATCATAATCAGTAAACGAAAAATATAACGAGGCCACAATGGGATACAGGGTAAACACAAAAAAACCTATGAGCCAGGGACTAATAAAGGCATAGCCAGCCAGTGTATCCCGAGTAGTTATTCCCGAACGAAAAGCCATATTCCATCCTTTGCAATACTATGACCAGGACTAAGAGCCTGACTTCTTCAACAAAAGGCTCCGAACCGCATTCGGAGCCTTTTCTGTATTTATTCTGATGTATCTATTCTAAAAACTACTGGTTCCGTGCTCAAAACCAGATACTCATAGAAAACACTTTTTGTTATTTTTTGTTTTTTGCAAGAATTTCATTTGCCTGTTTCATGAATTTTTCGGCCCCTGCCTTGGGATCAAGAATCCCATACAGTACTTCTTGATCCACAGAACGGAAGATCTTAAGGACCTCTCCTGCCCCGGGAGGATCTGCGGGATCTAGAGGACTGTTATTACCTTTCCCCACCAGTTCGATATATTCAAACACCTGTTTATTCAAGGGATCTACCACTTTCTTAAGTTCCTCTCGAACGGCTGGTATAATAGGAATACCCCGTTCAGCAAGTAATACCTTATTCGCTTCAATATTAGTCACAAAGAAATTGATGAATTTTGCAGCCTCTTCTTTATTTTTGGAATTATTTGAGACTGAGAAGAACATAGAAGGTTTAAAATAGGTTCCCGGCCGTTTAGAATTGGCAATCCGCGGCGCAAGGGCAATCTCAACCGGTCGATTGGCAGCGCTTGCTGTGGCAATCACCTGGTTACTCCACAAATCCACAAACCATTGGGTTCCTTTTGCGAAGCCACTTTCCTGAGGAGTCACGGTAATAAAGGCTTCATCAGGAGAAACCAGGGCGCCACTCTTAAGAAGTCTGAGCTGAATCTCATAAAATTGAATAAGAAGATCCGGTTTGGTAAAACCAAGGGAAGCGCCGGTAGCTCGGTCAAAGAAGGAATCTCCCGTTTGCCGAAGCATATTATCAAAGGCCTGTTTAGGATCCGTCGTAGAGAAGGGAGGCGTCTTTACCCCAGTAGCTTTATATACCTGGTTTGCGATTTTTTCATAATCTTCCAATGTCCAGGTAGGCTTTATGGTATCAATACCCGCTTTCTTAAGAATCGCCGGATCATACAGAATACACCATGCATTCGTTCCCAGGCTAATCCCATAGATTTTTCCTTGGACCTTTCCACCCACAATGAAGTTGTCATCCACCCCTTTCAGGTTGATAAGTCCCGCATTTACCGCCGGGGTGAGATCCGCAAGAAGATTCTTCTGAGCGTATTGGGTAATATAAGCATAGTCCATCTGGATGATGTCCGGTAAATCATTTGCCGCGGCCTGGCTTGCGAGTTTATCCCAGTATCCCGCCCAGCCGGTAGTTTCAGTTTGAATGACCACATGGGGATTCTGGGCCATATACATTTCTACCACTTTTAACGTTCGCTCATCCCGGGTAGGGTTCCCCCACCAGGCAAGCCGAAGGGTTACTTTTTTCTGCGGGGTCGCTTCCTGTTTCCCTTCTGCCCCGAGGGGCATACCCACACACACCAGCAGAACCACGAAAATTTTTACTATACTCTTTAGGTGTTTCATCGATACCTCCCTTTCTAGAAATATTTCTGTTCTATTGTCCCGCTGTTTAAAGAAAAAAGGATGTATAAAAAAACGTGATTTTTGTTCAAAAAATGGTAGTCTTTTTATATTCTGAAGGGCTTTTCCCCGTATACTTCTTAAAGACCTGACTAAAATATTGAGGATTGTCCCCCATCCCCACTTCTCGGGCAATTTCATAGATTCGATCTTCACTGTATACATCCAGAAGTCGTCGAGCTTTTTCAATTCGCATTCTAAGGAGATAGTGTTTAAATCGTTGACCCGTTTCTTTCACAAAGAGCTTACTAAGATACCCCGGATCGACATGGAGATACTTCTGAGCAAGCCATTTAAGAGAAAGGTGTTCATTCGAAAGGTGGGCTTGAGCATAATGAATAAGCAAATTTACCAGCCGGTTTTTATAATTTTTAATAGATCGATAGTTCCGATTCACCAGTTCTTCGAACATTGTTCGTACCATGTTTTCTAATTCTTCTAAACTTGTTGTATCAGAGACACTTCCCAGAAAAATATCTATTGATTCTCTAAAAAATTCAAAATTTCCCTCTTTTTCTAACCACAAAAAAAGTTGTTCAAGATGAGAACGAACAAGCCGAAGACCCATTTTTTTGCTGCGATACACCGCAAACAGGGATTCTAATTCCCGACTTACTGCCGCCTTGTCTCCACATTGAAGAGCAAGAAGTAAATCCTGCAATCGATACAGATCATCCGATTTTCGAATCTCACTGAAGGGTATCTGGGTTCGATGCCAGACAAGGCCCGGATTTTTCTGAGCCAGGTAGCGACATCCTATAAGAAGTTCTTGATACAAAGAATCAAGCTCGTGAAGCGATACCTGGGTCTCATACAGCACCGAAATTTTTCGAGAAAAATACGTAGCAAATTCTTTCTGGACCTGTTCTATATGTGAGATCAACACCTGTTCCTGTACCAGTGGATATAGCACAACCACATGGGAATTGATAATTGTTCCTATTGCATCCTGACTAGGAGATAGTTTTTTGCAGATCCGAAGTAGTACAAAAAGATCCTCATAAGAAAGAATTCCTTCAATCTGATATAACACTAATGAGGCTGTTTCAAAATCAATATGAAGATAGGTACGATAATATTCGAATTCCTCTTCTGTATACGAAGCCCCCATAAAAAGATCCCGAATAAATTGTTCTTTGACTAAAGGAAGAAATTTATAGAGCCGTTCCTTTGATTCCTTGATAAAAGCTTCGTCATTCCGTTTTTTTTCAATCTGTTCGGCCACATGCCGTAGGGCTTCTATAATTGTGGCCTCGCTCGAAGGCTTTAAAAGATAGTGCCGAGCTCCATATTCAAGGGCGGCCTGGGCTAATTCAAATTCACCATAGCCAGAGAGAATAATAAATTCGACTGAAAAACCCCGTTCCCGTACCTGTCGGATAAGTTCAATCCCATCCATGACAGGCATTTTGATATCAGTGAGGACAATGTCAGGATGAAATAATTCAACCTTTTCTAGGGCCTCCTGGCCATTTTCAGCGACTCCTATGAGACGAAAACCTTCTGCTTCCCAGGGAATAACCTGAGCAATACCCTGACGAATTATTTCTTCATCATCCACAATCAAGACTGAGTACATGGTTCTGCCCTCCTTTTGGGTAGATGGATAGAAACCATTGTGCCGCTTTTGCTAACACTCTGGATTGAAAGCCCATAGGACTCTCCGCACAACAACTGAATCCGTTGATGAATATTGGCAAGACCAATACCACTGCCCCGTTTTTCTTTCTCCTCCTGAAAACCAGGTCCTGTATCAGAGATATGAAGCACAAAATCATCACCCTGATCTTCACTTTCAACTCGAATGAAACAGGGGTTCCCCGTCACCTCAATTCCATGGACAATAGAATTTTCCACAATAGGTTGAAGGGTCAACTTTGGAATAGTACAGGATTCTAATTCTGGTGCCACAAAATAAAAAACTTCCAGTTTTTTCCCAAAACGGATTTTTTGAATAGTGACATAGGCTTTAAGGAGTTCAAGTTCTTCTTTCAGAGAGATCGTTGGTTCTTTACTCGACAGGGATTTTCGTAAAATATACGCCAGAGCTTCCACAATGGCGGCGATTTCCTGTTCGTTCCTGAGCTTAGCAAGCCAGTGGACCGTATCCAAAGTATTATACAAAAAATGGGGATTTATTTGGGCTTCTAGAGCTTTGAGTTGGGCATCCTTTGCAAGTAATTCATGGGCATAATTTTCTTTGATAAGGTCATTAATCTTGTTCAAAAGAAAAATAAAGTCCCGTTCAATCTGCCCTATTTCATCATTATGTCGCAAAAAAACATCCTCTTGGATAAAGGGAATAGTAAAATCCCCCTTTTCCACATGAGTAGCATACGCAGAAAGTAGTTCTAGGGGTAAACTGATACTTCGCCCAATGCGAACAAGAATGAAGTAGGCAAAAAAGACCAGGAGAATTAGGATAAGGATACTAAGAGAATTAACTAACTCAAGCCGTTTGAATATCCGTTCATATTCAATAAAGGTCACATAGGTCCAGGAATTTTGCGTCGATGTACCAACCGTCACAAAATAACGTCGGCCTTCGGGATTATCGAGACTTCCATAGGCACGCCGGCTTGCCACAAAACGTTGAGCCATTGCAGCAAGAATGGGCTCAGAGGCATAAAAAGGAGTCGAATCGGAAAGAATCACCAGGCTCATACGATCAAGAACTCCCGCAAGAGCCTCCTGTACCATTTTTTTTAAGTTTACCCGTATAAGAAGGGTTCCTAATGGTTCCAGGCTTAACTGTTCGATTTTTCTGATCTGACGAGCACAAACCAAGACCCCCGGCTCTTCTTTGAGAATGTGGATCTCCATGCTCCCTTGTTTCTGAGCTGCCTTCTGTACAATTTCTGGTATATGGGAAGAGGAAAAACTGAGTCCCCCCGCATACTGATTACCAAAAACATCAATAATATTGACTGAAAGCACATTTTTCTCAAAGGTTGTAACCCATAGGAGATCGACCAGTCGTTTCTTTTCCTGCCCCAGAATCGGTTCAGAGCGGATAGTACGGATGCGGTCAAGGCTTTGCTGAATATCTCGATTCTGCAAAATGGTAAAAGAAATTTGTTCGATCCGCTGTAGTTCCTTTTCAATATTGATAGAAGCAAGCTGTAAAGTCCCCGCAGCCTGGGTATACAGGAGTTGTTCGTAGAAATGAGAAACAACCCGGATTGCCCCCATACTAAAAAACGAGACCATCCCAATAGCCAGGAGTAATATCAACGCTAGTTTATATTGAATTCTTAAACCGCTCCACCAATGATACAGTTTTTTCCACATGGCCCATATTATACACTGGAAATAAAGAATTGGGGTAAAGTATATACAACTCGACAAAAGAGGGACTCTTTTTAAAAAAAATTAACTTGCGTCTTTTACCCTTCACTCCTACCATACTGAATATGAAGCGAAAAACAGAAGCAGACCTTTATCTAATGCTGATTCCAGGGATAACTTTTTATTTTATTTTTAAGTACATCCCTTTGTACGGAATTTTAATGGCTTTTAAAGATTATAACTTTATGATCGGTGTATTTAAGAGCCCGTGGGTAGGACTTGATGTTTTTAAAGAAGTATTTCGAGATAGCGAGTTCTGGCGGGCATTAACAAACACGATTCGCCTAAATGTTCTTTCCCTCTGCATTACTTTTCCGCTACCTATACTGTTCGCCCTTTTATTAAACGAGATAAATAACGAAGTATACAAAAAGACTATCCAGTCTATTTCTTACCTTCCCCATTTTATCTCCTGGGTTATCCTGTACGGTCTTATTCTTTCCTTTACTGCTAAAGAAACGGGTTTGATCAACGTATTTTTAAGAAAAATAGGAGCCAAGGAAATTGCTTTCTTGGGAAATGAGTTCTGGTGGACCGTTGTTTATATCCTTTCAGGTATTTGGAAAGATATGGGATGGGCTGCTATTATTTACTTAGCGGCCCTCAGCACTATTGATCCTGCCCTGTACGAAGCTGCCTCAATCGATGGGGCAAACCGGCTACATAAAATGTGGTATATCACACTTCCCGGTATTAAAGGGACCATTGTAGTAATCCTTATCTTACAGATCGGTAAAATTATGACCATTGGATTTGAACAACCCTATCTTCTGGGGAACGCTCTTGTTGCACGGGTATCTACCGTTCTTTCTACATTTATTTATGAACGGGGTCTTTTACAAGCCCAGTTTAGCTTTACTACCGCGGTAGGTCTTATTCAATCTATAGTGAATTTTGTTTTCCTTCTGGGAGCAGATTACGTAGCACGCTTCCTTGGAGAGAAAGGAATTTTTATGCGGGATGTAAAATAATGAAACGGACATCTCTGTTTATTTTTATGAATAACCTTTTAATGGCTCTTTTATGTGGATTTTTTCTTTACCCTCTTATATACACCATCGCTATGTCCTTAAGTAGCGCCAAGGCAATTTTAGAGGGAAGAGTATACCTTTTGCCAGTAGATCCCACTCTAGAAGCCTACAAAATGCTATTTAAGGATAAAAGTATCATGAATGCTTTTCTCTTCACGGCACGTTTAACGCTTTTCGGGGTATTTTCGAGCGTAAGCATGACGGTTCTTATGGCTTATCCACTCTCAAAACAGGGGTTAAAAGGTCGGAATATCATTCTTCGTTGTATCGTTGCAACTATGTACTTTAGCGGTGGCCTTATCCCTACCTATCTCCTTGTAAAACGGTTAGGATTAACCAATACCATGGGAGCCCTGATCCTTCCCTCTGTCATCGATACTTTCTTGCTGATTATCACTATCAGTTATTTTAGAGAGTTACCGGTAGAAATAGAAGAATCGGCCAAACTAGATGGATGTTCAAACATAAACTACCTGATTCGTTTTGCGATTCCCTTGTCAGTGGCAGTTATTGCGACACTGGTAATATTTTATGCTGTGGCCTATTGGAATACTTTTTTCAGCGCCCTTATTTACATGCAGAGCCCCAATAAATATACCCTTCAAATCAAACTATACCAGGTTCTGAATGTCTTTTCCGACGCCATGCTTAACCAGGCGAATACAGAAGCAATTTCTCGGGTGGTTCCAGAGAATCTAAAAGGAGCTACGGTAACCCTTACGGTATTGCCTATTCTGGTGGTATATCCTGCTATGCAACGCTATTTCATAAAAGGGGTAACCCTCGGAGCCTTAAAAGGCTAGAGGAAGTTTTCAAAGAAGATGTTCTTTGTACAGAGGAAAAAACAGAAAATAGCGATGAGAAGATGACAAGGCATTTTTTCTACAAAAAAACCCGATACACCGGCGGTGTATCGTATAAAACAAATAGGAGGTTAGTATGAGAAAATGGGGAGATGTTTTGGAAGTCCTGTGTCTATGGCTTGGTACAGCGATGTTCCTTTTTGCTTCTGGTCAACAGGACGGAACAAACAAAACAGGTCAAACAAAGGAACTGGTAGAAATTACCCAACTCGTATGGGATCGGGGAACAATACCAGCAGACCAGGGTACTATTGAAGACAATTGGTGGACTCGATATGTGAACGAAAAAATGGCCCCCAAGGGTATTAAAGTTCGTTTTGTCCCTATTCCCCGGGCTCAGGAAACACAAAAATTACCTCTTATGTTAGCAGCAGGAGAAGCGCCAGACCTCTGTTTTACCTACGATAAAAATCTCCTTAACCTTTATGTCAAGAACGGGGCCCTCGTTGATTACACCGACCTTCTTGCCCAAAAAGGAATAAATATCCTGAAAATAAGCAGTAGTACCGATCTTGAGGCAGGAAAAATCAATGGGCGGCAGTACACCTTTGTATGTAAGTCCAACGGCGTCGCAGATACCACCTTTATTCGGAAAGATTGGCTTGATAAATTGGGACTCCCTCTTCCAAAAACGGTAGATGAGTTTTATGCGGTCCTTAAGGCCTTTCGGGACAAGGACCCCGGTGGAGTTGGGGACAAACTCGTTCCCTTTGCTCTCATGGGGAGTCCTTCGGCTTCTTTTACCCTATGGGAAAGTGTTATCCTACCGGCCTTTGTGAAAGATCCCCCAACTGGCGAACGACTCGTAACTCCAGCCCCACTTTGGCCCGAAACAAAAAATGCCATAGCCTTCCTAAACAAACTTTATAACGAAAAGCTACTCGGCGAATTCGTGGTAGATAAGGACGGGGCTATTTTTAAACAAAAGGTAATCCGGGGTGAGATTGGGGCCTTTGTATCTTTTGGACATTGGCCATATCATCCAGCCTATGGTTCAGTTTATGAAAAGCTGAAACAAAATATTCCAGAGGCCCAGCTTGTGAGTATCAATCCCTGGAAACATCCTGAATCCAAGGAATATTATGTTAACTTTATCCGGAACAGCCCTTATCTGTATTATTTCTTTTCTCCAAAGACAGCAAAACGCCCCGATCTTGTTATGGAATACCTAAACTGGCTCGCCAGCGAAGAAGGTTACATGGTGGCTAACCTGGGTTTACCTGGTATAGATTACACCCTGGTCAATGGGGTACCCCAGCCAATTGATCCTGTCAAATACACAAACCGGGTTTCCTGGATAGAACCCCAGTATATGGCCTTTCGGAAACCCTTTGCAAGCAAAGGAGAAGAATCACTGTACTTACGAAATGCAGCCCGTCTTTTCCCCGAGAACCTGCGACAACAGTTTATCAATGAAAGCACTCCAATTACCCTGCTGAAATACAGTACCCCACCTCTCAATCTTCCTACCCCTGTGGCAGATAAATATCTTGTGGCACTCCAGAAAAAATGGGAAGAAGCTCTTGCTAAGATGGTACTCTCCAGTCCCGATAAATTTAACACCCTTTTTGATGAGGCTATTCGGGCATATAGGGCCGAAGGAGGGGATGAAGTAGTTAAAGATTTAGTAAATGCCTACCGACAACAGTATACCAAGTAAAAAAAGGAACAAGAACGGGCGACGATGGGTATACACAGGCCTTTATTGAATAGTTTCTTTCACTACTCTTCTTTCCCTTTTAGGAAAAAACTCCCCTGGCCAGGGAGCGCCGCCCGCTTTTTCTTCTTTTTATTTCTTGGAAATATTATAGGAACAGGGATAACTGGCTTTCTTCTTTCAACCAAAGCTCCTGCAGAGTTAGAAGAAGAAACTATACGGCTCCAACATCAACTTTATCTACAGGCAGCTCGTTCCTTAGATACGGCGCTCCGACAAACGGATCTCTCGTTACAACAACTATCAACAGAAACAGATCTTTGCAAGATTACCAAATATTACAAAGAAGGAAAAATCGATTTTATTCTCCAAACTAATGATAAACTGAATAATTTCCGGATTGTCCATAGTCATATTCAGTCTCTTGCTATCTACTTTCCTGAAGAACAGAAAGTTTTTATTCCAAACGCAGGATATTTTAGATTCGCAGAACAAGGGGATCCTTTCATTTTACACCTTATGGATGGAAAACCAATTCAGACTGGCTGGTATGGGGCTCATTCGATAGAAGATCTCCGTACTGGTAACAGAATTTCCGTTATCTCCGTCGTAAAACACCTCAGCTCTGGTTACTCTAATGGAGGTCCCTTCATTGTCATAAATTTGGATGAATCCTATCTCCGATATCTTGCGGGAATCGATACTACAGATACAAACACAGAGTTACTTCTGATAGATGAAAAGGGAGATATTTTTTCTAAACTTAAGGAACGAGGATACACCCAGCTCTTAAAGAACAATCCAATCTTTCAAAAAGCCCTTACTTCAAAAGAGGCCTCGCTTATCATAGAGAGTGGGGATCGGTATCTTTGCACCATCCGAAATTCTTATCTTGTGCCGTGGAAATATGTAGGTATTATTCCGCTTCCGGCTATTTCAAACCAAATTCGTTTTTTACGAACCTATTCCACCTCAGTATTTTTATTTGGAATCGTTTTTTCGATTTGCTTTTCTTTCTATTTTTCCCGGCGTCTAAAAAAGCTCTTGATAGATTTACTCAACATTGTTTCACCCGGGAAGGAACCACAAAAAAAAGATCCCCTCGATTCCTTAGAAGATACATTACGGAAATTACGAAGTCATAGCGAAGCCCTTGAAGAAAGTCTACGAGAACAGCTACCTATCTTGCGAAACAACATCCTTGAAAATTTGCTCAAAGGTCGAATAGAAGAGGATGAAGATCTCGATAAGATTCTTTCTTCCTACGGTATTACTTTTCCTCCTAAAGGAGATTTCTTTTGTATAGTAGCAATAATTGAAGAGGATATTACCGACGACCAGATTAGTCGTCGGCGAGATCTTTCTACTATTCTTGTGTTAGACACATTACGGGAAGTAATTGCTCCCATGACACGACATACCGCCGCAGTTTTTACCAGAGAAGACGAAATCGCTCTTATTATTGAAGCAAATATAGATGAAGGAACAAAACAAGTCCTAACAGAAAAGGTTCGAGAAACAATAGAAAAAGAGTTAGCTTCTCCCTATTTCTTTTCTGTACGGATAGGGGTAGGAAAAGTCTATCATAACCTTTCGGACATCGCCCGTTCTTTTAATGAAGGGCGCACCATAATCCGGAAAGAACGTAATTATGAAAGGGAAAGCACTCGTATTTCACAAGATTCCTCACTAGAAACCGAGTTGGGATATAACAATAACTATCCTTTTGATGCAGAGGAGGAATTGATTCTAGCATTACGACGGGCCGATACAAGATCTGTTGAAAAGGCCCATGCGGTCCTTATGGAAAGTCTTAAAAAAAACCATCAGCATTCTATGGCGATTCAACTCATGGCGGCTCTTAATAAACTTGCAGCTGAACGAGGGCTTGTTCAGATGATAAAGTATCAAGATATTCTTACAGCCCGGAATTTTGAAGAACTAGAAGTTTTTTTTCGTTCCTGGTATCAAAAAATTATAGAGATTCCAAAAAATAAAAAAGATTCCCATAATAAATTAGTAGCAGAAAGAATAGCCCGCTATGTACAAAATCATTTTCATGAGCCTTTAAGTCTTTGCATGCTATCACGCCATGTCTATTTAAGCGAAGCTTATCTTTCCCGAATTTTTCACGAAGAAATGGGGAAACCTCTAAAACAATTTATAAACGAAGTCCGTAGCATCGAAGCAAAACGACTTCTTAGCGAAACCAAGCTTTCTATTACTGAAATAGCAAATCGAGCAGGATATCCTAATGCTCATGGATTTATGAAATTCTTTAAAGAACAAACTGGCATGAGTCCAAAAGAATATCGCTATTTTATTTCGCAAAAACGAGGAGCCTATGAATGACCTTTTCCCTATTGCCCCATTCTGGTTCTGGAATGGAGAAATAAAAGAAGAACATCTCATAGAACAACTTAGGGTCATGCACCAAAAAGGAATCCAGGCCTGTATTATCTGTGCTCGTCAGGGGCTTCGTATACCCTATCTTTCACAAAACTGGTTCAGACTCGTTCGACAAATCGTAAGAGAAGCCAAACGACTGGGTATGCAAATCTGGCTTTACGATGAATATCCCTATCCTAGCCTTGCGGCAGGAGGGCGAGTTGTTTTAGAACATCCTGAATTTGAGGCAAAGGAGCTAAAAATATACACCTTTGAGGTTACCAGAGGTACTAGAACTCAGTTTCCCCTTGAGTGGGGAAGAGTGCTTTGGGCTCGGGCATATCCCCTGCAGGACAAGGGGAATCCTAGACAGCCTGATTGGGAAAAGGAAATTGATCTCGTACCATATATAGGGACCCTCTTTACAAACGAGGTTTTTCATAACACCGGGCTTACTAGTCTAAATCAAAAACGATTTCTCGCTTGTGAACCGACCCTCTATCTTGATTGGGACACTACCAAGCTAGAAAATAAAGAAAAACTCATAAAAGGAGATCCTCATCCTTTATCCCTGAGGAACGATAAAGCGCTTGCCCCGTCGTATTATGTTTATATTGCCGAGGAAGTTCCTTTACGAGGACATAAATATTACGATCGCTTTCCAGATCCCCTAAATCCTGAGGCGGTTTCCTACTTTATTCAACTTACCCATGAACGGTACCGAGAAGAGTTAGGCGATGAATTTGGAAAAACCATTAAAGGTTTTTTTACCGATGAAGTACACCCTATTGGTTTTGAAGGGGCGGGGATCCCCTGGTCACCCCAAATACCCACCCTTTATTGGCAAGACTGGCACGAGGAACTTTTGCCCCTTTTACCGGCTCTCACAGAAACATCATTCCCTAACGGTGCAAAGGTTCGTTATCGCTTTATGAAAAGCCTTACCGACGGCTTTATCAAAAGCTATGACCAAACTATTGGAGACTGGTGTCGTAAACATAACCTGTATTATATTGGAGAAAAACCGATTCTCCGTAGCAGTCAACTCAGGTATATGGATATCCCCGGCATCGATACGGGACACCAAAAGGCAGGCGAACCCCCGGAAGATCTTCCTGCCCGTTATCGTGCAAATCCTCGAATTCTTACATCCGCAGCCCGTTTATATGGCAAAACACACTGTTTGTGTGAAGCCTTTCACAGCATTGGCTGGGGCATGGATATCCAGGATATGAAATGGACCTACGACCGCCTCGCCCTGCAGGGAATTAACTTTTTTGTTCCCCATGCCTATTATTATACCACTGCAGCCCTTACCAAGCATGACGCCCCCCCTTCCTCATTTCTTCAAATGCCATGGTGGTCTTATCAGGACCTCCTTTCAGAGTACGTAGTAGAGATCCTCAAATGGACAAATAATCGGGATCGATGCCCACGCATTCTCCTTCTCGATCCCGTTACCTCTCAATGGAGTCTTCCTTTTGGTTCTTCTAAACAAAAGGAAGAAGCTGCATCCTTTGCGGAACTTCAGAATATTCTTTTTTCTCATCATTTTGATTTTTGGATTGTTGACCCCGAACTATTTCAGAAGGCTTCTGTGAAAAAGGGGGAGATAAAAATAGGGGACCAACGTTTTGAATGTGTTATTATACCCCCCTGTCATGCCATTGAAGATGGCGTATATCACAAAGCTCTAACATTCCTTGAAACAGGAGGAAAATTCCTCTGGTGTGGGAAAGCCCCCATGAACACTATTGGGGAGGTTTCCCTTGAGGCATGGGAAGAACTTTGGAAACACTCACGGGTAATCCAGAATATTTCAGACATACCCGATGTTTTAGAAGAGGCTGGTTTAAGGGATTTTTCTATTCAGTATGTCCAGAACTCCCAGAAAGGACAAGAAGCAACCGAGGTGCAAGGGATGCTTTATCAACGTAAGAAGTCCTCCTGGTTGTTTGTGATTAACCCTTTACCTGAAGAGAAAACGGTACTTATTTGTGGACCAGTTCATAAAAAGGCCGCATTGGGGGTTACAAATTCCCAGGTGGTACACCTTGCTCCATTTGAAAGTCGATACATCAGTTTTTCGCCACAGAGAAAATCTTATTCTCACAAAACCAGCGTTACAGCTTATAAGCCTGATAGTAACTTTTCTAATACAGAAAACATCCCTTCTTATGAGGTTATCGATCTTGATATCAAAGCTCCCCATAGTATAGAAATTCTCTCAGAGAATACGCTCCTGTTGGACCGATGGATTCTGAAACTAGAGGGGACAGAAGAAACTATACTCGTGGAACCTATGCCGCTTATCGATCAATGTAGTCGGGGAAATCTTCGGCTACCCCTTCGTATTAAAGATCGTTTTGGGAACTCCAAGGAACTTCTGTTCCCTCCTCAAGCAGTCACCTATTTTTATGAATTCTACTGTCAGGATTTTACGGGACCTCTTACCTTTCTGATTGAAAAGGGCAGCCTCACAGGGGACTGGACATTGTATTTTAATGAACAACATATTGATATTACGGATTATGCTCCATTTTCTTCTGGCAATTCCACTAATGAATTCTTTTTATCCTTTGATGGTCTTGAAACTTATTGTATCAAACTTGGCACACCCAGAGAGGGATTGAACAAATTAGAAATACGACTTACTTCTCAAAAAGAAGGGCAGGGGTTGCGAGCTGCCCCACACCTGGCAGGACAGTTCTCAGTTCTTTTATCTAAAAGGGGGAATAAGAAGTCTATCGGATTTGGAGACCCTGGTGTTCCTACCGTACCAACCCTGGTCCCCCTTATAAAACAGGGGGGTCCCCTGGAACCACAGAACTACGGCTACCCCCACTACGCAGGATATATTCGCTATGGGGGTACCTTTATGTGGGAACCCCAGAATAAAAAAGGAGTAAACATACAGATTAGGATTCCAGATAGCAGGTGGAGAGCGGCCAGTCATCTATGGGTAAACGGATTCGACCTGGGACGACGAGCCTGGCATCCCTTTGTGTGGGAACTTTCTTCCCAACATCTTCAGCAGGGAATTAATCACTATATTCTGGAAGTAGCTACAACTCGCCTAGGATATTTTGAAGGTATGTATTATGATTTTCACGCACAACGGTACCTACGATGCAACGATACTTAGAGAAAAACAACGGAGGAGAAAAAATGCAGGATCCTTTTTCTATAGCCGAGAAAACCTGTGAGACCATGATGGCCACCTATGAGGCATCCCAACTTCCACCAGTGGGGCGCTTTCACTACCACCAGGGAGTATTCCTTTTGGGAATGGAAATGATCTGGCACAAGACCCATAAGAAAGAATACTTCGAATACATAAAAAATTGGGTGGACAGCATCATTATCGATGAAGAGCACATCGAATTTAACACTGATCAGGCAGATGACGTCCAGGCTGGAATTCTTCTCTTTAATCTTTTAGCAGAGACGGGAGAAAAAAAGTACCAAAAAGCCCTCGACAGGATCATAAAGATTTATCAGGGGTGGAGTCGCACAAGTGAGGGGGCCTTCTGGCACAAGGAAGATTGCCCTCATCAAGTGTGGCTTGACCACATTTACATGCAGGGCCCCCTGGCATGCCGGTACGGAATTACTTTTAACAAACCAGAGATTTTTGAACCCTCCCTTACCCATTTAGAAGTGATGTTTAAACACTGTAAAGACACAAAAACGGGTCTTTTGTATCATGCATGGGACGAATCACGAAAAGCTGGCTGGGCAAATCCAGAAACGGGATGCTCCCCCGAATTTTGGGGACGAGCAATAGGCTGGGTCTGTGCAGCCCTCCCTGATATGCTGGAGTGGCTCCCTTTCCAACATCCCAAACGGCGGCAGCTTATCCAGTGGCATAAAGAGTTAGTTGCAGCGATCGTTCACTTTCAGGATACCAGCACAGGGCTCTGGTATCAGGTTCTTGATAAAGGGGATAGAACAGACAACTGGATAGAACTCTCCTGTTCTTGCTTGTTTACTTACGGTATTGCCAAGGCCATTCGTCTTGGCTACCTTTCACCCTCTTACCAGGAAGTTCTTAAAAAAAGCTGGGAAGGGATTTCAGGAAGGGTCACTATTGACTCCCGCGGCATGGTTCAGATACCCGATATTTGCATCGGCACCGGCGTGGGAGATTACACCCACTATGTCAATCGGCCCCGACAGGTAAATGATCTCCATGGTGTAGGGGCCTTTCTTTTTGCCTGTGCTGAGCTAGGAAACCTCCGATAATCTTTTATCCCAGGAGGGCCGCGTCCCCCGCAAAGTCCCGGTGACGGAGGCGACGAAACCGTTCTACCAGCATATCCACCGTAAGGTGCTGTTTTTCTTCACCCTGGCATTCGTAAATGATTTCTCCCCGGTCCATCATGATAAGCCGGTTTCCAATAGCAAGGGCCTCTGCCATATCGTGGGTTACCATGAGCACCGAGAGATTATACTCCCGGGCAAAATGTTGGGTTAAGGACATCACTTTCTCAGCATTCGCCGGATCCAGGGCAGCGGTATGTTCATCTAAGAGAAGGATGGCCGGCGAGGAGAGAACCGCCATAAGGAGGGTCAAGGCCTGGCGTTGGCCGCCGGAGAGGCGACTCACATTTTCCTTCATGCGATGCTCTAGCCCCATATCAAGCTGGGCAAGGGCATCCCGAAGACGACTACGGATCTTCGTGTTTAACCCAAGCCTGAGGGTTTTTCTTCCTTTTTTGAGCGCAATTGCCAAGTTGTCTTCCACGGTCATCTCCGCGGCGGTTCCCGCCAGGGGATTCTGATACACCCGGCCAATCACTCGGGCCCGACGAAATTCGGCTTCCCCCGTGCGGTCCTTCCCTTCTATTAAGATGCGCCCCTTTACCGGACTGATGGAACCGGCAATCACGTTAAGGAGCGTACTTTTTCCCGCCCCATTTGATCCAATAACGGTGAGAAAGTCCCCTTTTTGAATGGTAAGATTCACCTCCTGAAGGGCCCGCCGTTCATCCTGGGTCCCCGGATTAAAAATCACCGAAACCTGCTGTAACTCAATCATCCTGGGCTCCCTTTGTTCCAGAGGAAGAACCTTTCCGCATGAATGGACCTTCGCCGGATTTACCTGGCTCTCGCCCCAAAGATATATTTCCCTCCTCCCGGAGCAATGGGACAAACCCGCTCCGACTGCGGCGATAACTCCGGCGGTCAAGAGAACGGTTTTTCCATCTACCAATCGCCAGCGAAAGAATAATCATCAGAGCCGTCAGAAGTCTTAGGTCATTGGGGGTGATCCCCGCCACATACCCATAGTAACGGGCGGCAAACATGATGGCCTTAAACAAGAGGGCTCCCAGCACTACCCGTACTAGCTGGGCTCCGATTCGGTTACTCCGAAAAAGAATCTCCCCCAGCATCACCGAGGCAAGCCCCAGGGCAACCACCCCTGCTCCCAGGTTTACATCGGCAAAGCCGTGATGCTGGCTTGCCAGGGCGCCCGCAAAGGCCACCAGGGAATTCGAAAGGGCAACCCCAATGAGTTTTATCGTGTCGGGATTCGAGGCGGAGGCAATGACCATCTGCTCATTATCTCCCAGGGCCCCCATGGTAAGTCCGAGTTCGGTATGAAAAAACAGGTCAAGGAGCCCAATGAAAAGCCCTACCACCACCACGAAAAAGAGGGCCTCCCCTACGTCAGCAGGAAGCCCAGGGATCCACGTAGTACTAAACTCTATCAAGGGACGATGGCCAATCAACTGAATGTTAGATCGGCCCCCCATCACTCTCAAATTGACAGAATAGAGGGCCGTCATCATAACAATACCCGCCAAAAGAGGGGGCACCCGAAAGCGGGTATGGATGAGCGCTGTCCCTATACCTGCCAGGGCCCCTGCAAGAAGAGCAAGGGCCGCCGCCATAAAAAAGGGGGTCTTTCCCACCACTGCGGCAGCGGCAACCGCCGCGCCGAGAGGAAAGGAACCTTCTACGGTGAGATCGGGGAAGTCCAGCACCCGAAAGCTAATAAAAACACCAATCGCAAGAATGCCGTATACGAGTCCTTCGACAATAATAGCCTCAATCATCTTACCGGGAGCCTAGCACAAGAGAAGCCCGTTGTACCAGATCCTCCGGGATAGTAAGTCCCAGGGCTTTTGCCACATCAAGATTAAGAACCAGGGCCTGCTCTTTAGGGTCCCGGGCAAAATAGGTGGGGATCTCGCTGGGTTTTTTACCCCGTAGCACCTCTACCACGATGCGACCAGTAGCTTTTCCCATTTCATAATAATTAAAGCCCACCGCCGCGAGAACAGGGACCTGTTCTGCCGAACTGGGATCGGCGGAAACCAGGGGCAGCTTATTTTTTAAACAGATATCCGCCACGGTGGAAATGGCAGAGAAGACCGTATTATCCGTAGAAAGATAAATTCCATCGACCCTTCCTATAAGGGACTGCAAGGCCTGGGATACTTCGGCTGAATTGGAAACCGTGGCGGTCACAAAGTCGATGCCCTTTTTTTCACAGTAGGCCCGGGAGCGCTCTGCGGTGGTTACCGAATTGGCTTCGCCGGCATTGTAGATATGACCGATTCGCTTAACATTCGGGGCAATGGCAAGAAGCGTATCAATCTGGGCTTCCAAGGGGGGTAGATCGGAGGTTCCCGTGATATGCTCCCCTCCCTTATCAAAACTTTCTACGAGGCCCGCCGCCACGGGGTCAGTAACGGCTGAATAGATAACAGGCCGGTCCTTTATCACATTTGCCAAGGCCATGGCGGTAGGAGTAGCAATACCGACAGCCACATCCACCTTATCCATCTTGAATTTTTGAGCAATCTGGGTAGCCGTGGCGGGCTCTCCGTTAGCATTTTGCACATCAAGCTGGGCCTTCGGGAAGGCGGCAGATATTTCTTCAACAACACCCTTTTCCAAAGCATCCAGAGCGGGATGGGAAACAATCTTAGCAATTCCAATGCGGGGTTCGGAAGGAGCCCGACCTTCACGCTGCGTACAAGCCTCGACCATGAGGAGACCTAATCCTAAAAAAAGAATAGTCAGTCCTTTGTGCAGGGACCCATCGATTTGTTTCATTATTTTCCTCCTACGTTTCTATAAACAGAAACAACCATAGCAAAAAAGGAGGGAACCGTCAAGGGTTTTGTTATTGTATCTTTTAGGGTTACATCCCCCATAGTCGATTCTTTGAGAAAACCCATACCACTCACCATTACGCCCTTTGGACCGCTTTTAGAACTACAGAATTTTCAAAGGGCCACCTTGCTCAAAGTGAAATTTTATTCCATTATGAACGCATTCAAAGGGTCCCACAAAAGACCTGGTATCTTCATGTCAGTAAGGAGCAGTCCATGAATCTTATATTTTTAGGTCCCCCGGGGGCAGGAAAAGGAACATTAGCCGCCCGGGCGGTAGAAATTTTGGGGATCCCCCAAATCTCTACAGGAGCGATCTTTCGGGCCGCCATTGCAGCCAAAACACCCCTGGGACTTAAGGTAAAGGCGATTATCGATGAGGGGAAACTCGTAGACGATGAGACAACCGTGGCCCTCGTGCGGGAACGGCTCAGTCAGGAGGATACGAAAAAAGGGTATATCCTCGATGGGTTTCCCCGGACCATTGCCCAGGCAGAGGCCCTTGCCACCTTTTCTAAAATTGATAAGGTCGTCAATTTTGATATTCCCGATGCGGCGGTAATCGAGCGGCTTTCGGGTCGGCGGGTATGTAAAAACTGCGGAGCCAATTACCACGTCCTGTTTCAGAAACCCAAAAAAGAGGGGATCTGCGATAGCTGTGGAGGAGAGCTCTACATTCGTGATGATGATCGGAGCGAGGCCATCCAGAAACGCCTCGAGGTATATCGGGCCCAGACGGCTCCTCTTATCGAGTACTATCGTCAAAAAGGTCTCCTGGTCGATGTGGATGCCCGTCCTGCGGTAGAAGTGGTGGAAGAAAACTTCAAAAAAGCCCTGGGTTTACGGTGAAGCACTACCGTACGTACCGCCTTGGCCGGGATTTCTCTCCCGATGCCCCGGAACTTCGAAAGGAACTAGAAGATAAACCCGCCATAGAGGAGTTCCATTTTCCCTGGGCGGGTTATGATACCCTGCAATATTCCACCTGCGTACGAATAGGATATACGGACCAATTCCTCTACGTTCGGTTTGACGCGTATGCCCCTACTCTTCGAGCCCGGAGAACCGAACCGAAGTCGGATGTTTTTCGGGATGACTGCCTTGAAGTTTTCCTTATGCCACCGGGATGCCGCTACTGGGCCTGGGAAATAAACGCCCTTGGTACGCTACTTGATTACCAGGCCTATACCCAGGAAGGCAAGGAAATCGAATTTGAGTACCCCTGGAAAAGCACCGCCCAATATACCGTCCAGTATTATTCCCAAGAAAAGACGCTGGTCCTGGAACTAGCCCTTCCCTGGCATGATTTTGAGCGTACCGAGCCCCCATTACCAGGAACTCAGTGGCGGATAAGTCTTAATCGAATCATATTGAACGAAGAAGAAAAGCCCTCCTACGGCAGCTGGAGCTCCTTCCCCAAAGAAAAAGTAAGTTTCCATCAACCAGAATATTTTGGGATCCTCGAGTTTGTCTAAGGGTTAAGGGTCGAAGGACGAGGAATCCATCGTTCTTCAGGATGGTCCTGAAAGTACTGCTCCAGGACCTGGGCCTTCTCTCTGAGGCTTGCCGCCCGATTCAAGAGGGTTCGAAGATAGTGGCCCCAGCGTACATTGTCGCAAAAATAGAGAAAAAACTTTTCCGCCCGAGAAGGATGAAACTCTTCCGGCTGGTACTGAGCAAGGAAGTTGAGGAAACGGAGCCCCACCTCGAGGAGATCCACCGGAGAAAAGGGCTCCTGCTTTTCCAGGGCCCTTGCGTGCGCAAAAATCCAGGGCTGTCGGACCGCCGCCCGTCCAACCATAACCCCATCACACAGACCTGACTGGCCCCGTTCCAAAAGATGGAAAGCAGTCTCGATGTCTCCGTTTCCTATGACCGCAATCCGCAGGGACGAATGTACCAGTCCCACATATTCCCAGCGGGAAGAACGCTTAAACTTTTCACTGGCCGTTCGGGGATGAAGGGTAATCATATCGACCCCGACCGCTTCAAGGCCTTTACAAAAACGAAGGAGTTCCTCCGGGTTCAGCTCAAAACCAAGCCGGATCTTTACACTCAGTCGCCGACGCCGCACCTGTTTGCGGACCTGGTCTACCATATTCCATGCCGCTTCCGGATGGGCCATCCACCATACCCCGGCACCTCGCTTCTTGATTTCCGGCGCGGAACAGCCCATGTTGATATCGATCCCCTTACATTCCCGCCCATCGAGCAAGGCCGCGGCCCGGGCCAAGGCCTCGGGATCAGAGCCAACCAATTGGTAGACTATCTTAGAGGGAACGGGCTCCCCATCGATATAGAATTTTTCGTAGGGGCCTCCGGCAAGCAGAGCGGGGGCACTGATCATTTCGGTAAAATACTCATCACACCCACCAAAGCTTTCTATTAGTTCCCGGAGAACCCGATTACTCAAGGATGCCATGGGGGCAAGAAGATAGGGCACTGACATGGGGTTTTATCCTACCATAGGGATCTTTTTATGAAAAGGAGATCCAGAACCATACCCACTGATGCTTGCAATATCCTCTAAGTTACGCTATAAAAGAAGAAGGAGGATACCCCATGATTGCAAAAACCGACATGCCCAGTATCAACGAGAAAAAGCCCGATGGGATAAAACCCGATGGCACTCCCTATCGGGTCCTCATCATCGATGATTCTATGTTCATTGCCAAGCAACTGGGCCAGATCCTGACCTCAGAAGGATTCGAAGTAGTGGCTACCGCTACCGACGGTATGCAGGGGATTGAAAAATACAAAGAACTCTACCCAAATGTGGATCTTGTAACGCTTGATATTACCATGCCCGTCCTCGATGGGGTAACGGCCCTGGAGAAAATACTGGAATTTGACAAAAATGCTACCGTTATAATGGTAAGTGCCCTTGGAAAGGAAGATGTGGTCAAGAAGTCCCTTCTTCTCGGCGCTAAAAGTTACATTGTAAAACCCCTGGACCGAAAAAAGGTTCTAGAGCGGGTTGTAGCGGTTCTTAAAAAATAATACAACGACTCCTCACGGGTGACACAATAGATAAATCAAAGCTGCCGATCTGCGTCGGCGGCGACCCATCCTAACGAACAGAATAAAAGGTATACCCATTCTTCCCTGCCCGTTTTATTCGGTACATCGCTTCGTCGGCATGCCGGATTAGTTCGTCCCCAGAGCCCCCATCGTGGGGATACAGGGCAATTCCAATAGATACCCCCAGCTGACACAGTTGCCCTTCAATGTACAGGGGGTGTTCCAGGGTCTTTATGATTTTCTCCGCCACAAGTCGCGCCCCCTCCTCGTTGTCCATATCCATCAGGAGCACCACAAATTCATCGCCTCCCACACGGGCTATCACATCAGAAGCGCGGAGAGCCCCTTTTATTCTGTGGGCCACTTCTACCAGGGCACGATCCCCTTCCTGATGTCCAAAGGTATCATTGATGGGTTTAAAATTATCCAGATCCATAAACAAGACTGCTAACAGCGTCTTTTGCCGCTTACTCCGCTGAATCGCCCGCTCTAGAAGTTCCGCCAGGAGCAAACGGTTCGGAAGGCCCGTAAGGCCATCATGGTTTGCTAGGCGAGAAACCTTACGGGTAAGTTGTTCAAGGGCTTCTTTTTCTGCCCGTAGGGCTTCATTAAGACGAAGCAATTCCTGGCGATGCTGGGAATTCTGGATCGCTATGGCCACAAAGGTACCGATCGATTCCAGAAGACGCACATCCTCTTCGGAGTAGGCCTTTCTTTTTTGAGAATGGATGCTGAGGGTTCCAATAATTGTCCCCCCCAGCGTCAGGGGAATTCCAATCACCGATCGGGCCGAGACTCCCTCCAGATATCTTAAAGGACTAACTCCCTCGGCTAATGACTTTTCCAGATCATCAATGCGGATACTTTGCTGATGTTGTACCACCCATACCAGCAGATGACAGGAATCGTCTAAAGATAGAGGGGGCAAGGACTGGGGCTCGTTTTTTTCCACACAGAACACAAACTGCAGTTGTTCTTGTGCTTCCTCATACATGGCCAAAGAAAAGCCCTCTATCTCCATCAGGGTCTTAAGATTTTCCTGAACTAAACGGGCTATCTCTTGGATATCCAGGGAAGAAGTAATTGCCTTACCAGCCTCTGCAACAGCCTGAATTTGCCGATTAGAACGCTCCAGGGCATCCTTATGCTCCCGTAATTCTACATTTCGTAAGCGGAATATCTCTGCTTCTCGTTGGGCCTTTTCAAGTTCGAAGAGAATCTCCGCATCTCGACGGCGGCTCACACTTTGCTCAAGAGAAATATGTTCCAGGGTTTCATGGAATCGTTTAAAATCTGAAAGGGCCTCCCGAAAATTCAGGGATGCTTCGTAGGCAAGGGATCGATTTCGATATCCCTCTGCCACATACGGGAAAAGCCCATTCTTTTCTGATTCGGTTACAACATCAGTAAATATCTGAATAGCCCGATCATATTCATTGAGCTCAATATGAATCACTCCTAGCTCAAGCCACAGTTCGATAAGATAGAGACGAAGGGAATAGCGCTGGGCCTCTTCGATAGCCCGCTCTAACATCTCCATGGCCTCTTTTCGGAAGCCCCTTCTCTTTTGAATAATCGCAAGGCCCTTTAAGATCCGTATCTCTACGGTCACATTGTTCAAATGGGTCGCCGCTTCCTGGGCAAGGGCAAAATACTCCGCCCCATTGTCCGTCTCTCCCAGGGCAATAAAGGCCTCTCCCAGGTTGATAAAAAGGAGGGTTTCTAGCTCATAGAAAACCTTGCTCCCCTGCAGGCTGGTAGCCTCTTTTATCTTCTTATCGGCCTGGAGGAAATACTGGAGCGCCTCATGAACCTCTCCTGTTTTAAGCAAAACCTGACCCACCGTATGGAACCCCAGAATTTCTAATTCAGGGCTTTTCATATTTTGAGCAAGCTCAATGGCCAGGGTCGTATTTTCCAGAGATTTTTCTAAGGCCCCTTGTTCAAGAAAAAGGATACCCAAAAACAGAAACACATGCACAAGGCCCCGGGTATGTTGATGGGCCTTAAACAGTTCCAGGGCCTTCATGGCCCATTCCTGGGCTTCCTTTGTTCGAGATAAGAGGAGTACCGAACGGGCCTTACGGATGTAACTCCAGGCAAGCTGGATAGGATCTGTCGAGGGACGCTCTTCAATCAGGGGTTCGCCTTCTCCCGGACTTTCTTCCCACTCCGTCATGGGCAACAAAAAAGAAGGATAAAAATCAGACATGCCAGAAGAAGCATTTTTCATGGGACCACTCATTACCGCCTTAACTATACTACAACCATAAGGATCTTTCAAATCGGATCGGTATCCTTGTAGTACACCCTTATCAAAGGGCGCCCCATTCCTCTTTTTTCACCTTTGGGGAAAACCGGTGGGCCAGCCCATTATAAAAAGGCTTTCTTTTTTCCGAAGCACCCATATTGAGAGAATACAAAAAATCCGTTACCTTGTATCAATGTAAGATTACTACGATTACCCTGAAAGGAGCAGTTTTATGAAAGCCCACCGTATCGCAGACCATGTATACTGTCTGCATGCAGATATCGAAACGGATGACCGATTCGAAGGGATCTGGCCTATTCCCGAAGGGGTTTCCCTGAACACCTACCTGGTAAGGGGAACAAAAACCGCCCTCATCGATCTGGTACGGGACTGGACTAATGCGGCGGATCAGTTGCGAAGGCAACTCGATTCTCTCGGGACATCCTTTGAACAGATTGACTATATCATTTTGAACCACCTTGAGCCGGATCACACGGGGTATCTGGCAGAACTGCGAAACATTAATCCCCGCCTTGAAATTATCTCCACCGCCAAGGGCATCAAATTGGTAGAATCTTTTTACAATATCACAGAGGGGGTACGGGCAGTAAAAGATGGCGACCAGCTTGACCTTGGTAATGGGGTGATACTCCGGTTTTTCGAGACCCCTAATATCCATTGGCCCGAAACGATGATGACCTGGGAAGAGACCTCGGGGACCCTCTTCTCGTGCGACGCCTTTGGGTCCTTTGGGAAACTGGGAGACCGGGTATTTGATGATCAATTTACCCCGGAGGAACACCGGTTTTATGAAGAAGAAAGTCTCCGGTACTACGCCAACATTGTGGCCTCCTTTTCCACCTTTGTAGAACGGGGCATTCAAAAACTTTCCGGTCTTCCCATTCGTTGTGTGGCCCCAAGCCATGGGATTGTGTGGCGAACGCGGCCGGCCGAAATCATCGAACGGTACCTTCGGTACGCATCTTATAGCAAAGGGCCCGCAGAAAAGGAAGTTTGTGTCATCTGGGGTTCCATGTATGATAACACCCGGCTGGGGCTTGAGGCGGTTCTGCGGGGTATCGAAAGCGAAGGGGTTCCCTACCGGATACATCGGGTACCCAACGAAGATGTTTCGTATGTGCTGGCCGACGCATACCGGGCAGAGGGAATTCTCCTTGCCATGCCTACTTATGAATATGCCATGTTTCCACCCATGGCGTATGTGCTCGATATTTTTCGCCGAAAACACATCTATCACAAAAAGGTGGTCCGCATCGGTTCCTGGGGATGGGTCGGAGGAGCACAAAAGGAATATGAAGCAGCCATCGAACCCCTCAAATGGGAAAGCCTGGCTTCCGTTGAATGGGCGGGAATCCCCAAGGAAGGGGACATCAAGCGCCTCGAAGAAGCGGGGAAACTCCTTGCCCAAAAGATAAAAGGGGTTTAAGAAAAAATCAGGAGCCATGGAAAAAACTAACGTGATACGGATCCTCGAAGGCCACAAGATTGCCCACCGGGTTCTGTCGTATCCGGTGGACGAATCGGATCTTTCCGCGGTCCATGCGGCCGAGATCTTACAAATACCCCCAGAACAGGTATTCAAAACCATCGTGTTAGTAGGGGACCGTAGCGGACCCCTCGTATGTGTGGTTCCCGGCCCCTACGAAGTAGACTTGAAAAAGGCCGCCCGGGCGTCGGGCAACAAGGCAATAGATCCCCTTCCCCTCCGGGAACTGGAAGGCCTTACCGGCTACATTCGGGGGGGCTGTTCTCCCATCGGGATGAAAAAACTGTTTCCCACCTACATCGAAGAGCTCGCCCTGTTGTTTGATGCTATCACCGTAAGCGCGGGTAAGCGGGGACTCCAGGTCCAACTGGCGGCCCAGGATCTGGCCCGGCTTATCGGAGCCCACTTTGCCTCGCTGGTATAACTCCCCGTCTGCTTTTCTGCGAAGCGTACCGCCGCAGATTTTTTCTTCTAGGAAGAAGGTATCATCGCCATCACAGCCAGAAGATCGCCATCATTTTTCACCCCTTCACTCTCAATTTCAAGAAAAGAAAATTGATTTTTCCAATAAAAACCAAAATAGAAATATCAATTTTTAGCTTTTTCTGTAAAATTTATTCTGAATTTTTGACATCTCCCTTGATTTTTCAAGAATAAAAGCGTATCCTCATACTACAGATTATCCTGGGGCAACAAACCCTTACGTAAGGATCTCCCTTGGCAAGGGATTGTTCAGCCCCGGCATACTTGGGAGGATACCCCCATGAAGAAAAAGCGATTACAGGCACGGCTTGTCCTGGAGGATGGGTCAGAATATATCGGCTGGTCCTTTGGCAAGGCCCGGTCCCAGGCAGGAGAGGTGGTTTTTACCACCGGTATGACTGGCTACCCCCAATCCCTTACGGACCCCAGTTTCCGGGGGCAAATTCTTGTTGCCACCTATCCCCTCATAGGTAACTATGGGGTTCCCCTGCAACCCAAAACAGGGAAACCCTACTTCGATCGGTTTGGCATTCCGGTTCATTTTGAATCAGATCGCATCCAGGTCGCCGGGTTTGTGGTGGCCGAACTCTGCGAAGAACCAAGCCATTTTGCCAGTACCAGCACCCTCAGCGCCTGGCTCGAACAAAACAATGTCCCGGGAATCTACGGTATCGACACCCGGGCCCTTACGGAACGACTTCGGGAACAGGGGGTCATGCGGGGGAAAATCCTGGTGGAAGGGTGCCGGGAAGTTACCTTTGAATCGGGGGATATCGCCCATCCTGTGGCAGAGGTCTCTCCCCGGGAGGTGCAGGTCTATCCTCCCATTATCTCAGGAACAAAGCGGGCGCCCCGGATTGTTCTTGTGGACTGTGGGGCAAAGGCAAACATCCTTCGCTGCCTTATAGCCCGAAATGTGGAGCTTATCCGGGTGCCATGGAATTACGATATTTCTCAACTCGAGTACGATGGGATTTTCCTTTCCAACGGTCCGGGGGATCCCAAAGCCTGTGGAAAGACCATTGCCACGCTCCGCAAAGCCCTTACCGATTCCAAGCCCATCTTCGGTATTTGCCTGGGGAACCAGCTCATGGCCCTGGCCGCAGGGGCCGATACCTACAAGCTTCCCTACGGCCACCGGGGCCAAAACCAGCCCTGTACCGAAGTGGGCACCCAGCGCTGCTATATCACAAGCCAGAACCATGGGTACGCCGTCCGGGAAGATACCCTTCCCCGGGGCTGGGAAAGCTGGTTTGTCAATACCAACGACGGAACCGTAGAAGGAATTAAAAGCACCACCGGCCCCTTCCGGGCGGTTCAGTTCCATCCAGAGGGATGTCCCGGCCCCCGGGATACGGAGTTTCTTATCGACGAATTTCTTGCCACCGTCCGACACCACGCGGGGCTTCCCGAAGAACCCCGACGGGTTCTTCCGGCGGGGGAAACACCGGTAAGCATGCTCCGACACGAAGAAGACAGTAAGGAGGGCGTCGCATGAAACGGGTACCCGTACAAAAGGTTCTGGTGTTAGGCTCGGGGGCCCTTAAAATCGGGCAGGCCGGGGAATTCGATTACTCCGGATCCCAGGCTCTGAAGGCCCTGAAAGAAGAAGGAATCACCACCGTCCTCATCAATCCGAATATCGCCACCATTCAAACCAGCGAAGGCATGGCGGATAGAACCTACTTTCTGCCGGTCACACCGGAGTATGTCCGCCAGGTAATAGAAAAGGAACGGCCCGATGGGATTCTCCTTTCCTTCGGCGGACAAACGGCATTAAATTGTGGCGTCGCCCTGGAAAAAGAGGGAATCCTGTACAAGTATGGGGTTCAGGTACTCGGTACGCCGGTTCGGGCCATCGAAGACACGGAAGATCGGGAACTCTTTGTGCAACGGCTCAACGAAATTGGGGCCAAGACGCCCCGGAGCATCGCCACCACCAGCACCGACGAAGCCCGAGAGGCGGCCCAGAAAATCGGCTACCCCGTGATGATCCGGGTGGCCTATGCCTTAGGGGGCTCCGGTTCGGGGATCTGCAAAAACGAGGAAGAACTGGTCCGTCGCTGCGACCGGGCCTTTGCCCACTCTCCCCAGGTACTGGTAGAAGAATGGCTGGGGGGCTGGAAAGAGATTGAGTATGAGGTGGTCCGGGATCAATTTGATAACTGCATCACCGTGTGTAACATGGAAAACTTCGATCCCCTGGGGATTCACACCGGCGAAAGCATTGTCGTAGCGCCCTCTCAGACCCTTACTGATTCGGAATACCACAAGTTGCGCCGCATCGCCATCGATGTCATCCGACACCTGGGGATAGTTGGAGAATGCAATATCCAGTACGCCCTGGATCCTCACTCGGAGGACTACCGGATCATCGAAGTAAACGCCCGACTTTCCCGAAGTTCAGCCCTCGCATCTAAGGCTACGGGCTATCCCCTTGCGTTCGTGGCTGCCAAACTCGCCCTGGGGTATTCCTTAACAGAAATAGAAAACCGCATTACCCGGGTTACAAAGAGCTGTTTTGAGCCTGCTCTGGATTATTGTGTCGTTAAGGTTCCCCGGTGGGATCTTACCAAATTCAAAAATGTGGACCAGCGGATTGGTTCGGAGATGAAGTCAGTGGGCGAAGTGATGTCCATTGCCCGCACCTTTGAGGAGGCAATCCAAAAGGCCCTGCGGATGCTGGGCATTGGGGCCCCCGGCCTTGCGGCGGACGAGGCCCTTCTAGGCAGCGGCTTTACTAACCTTAAGGAAGCCCTGGCAAAACCCACGGATCGGCGGATCTTTGCCATTTATAAAGCCCTGGACGAAGGATGGTCGGTGGAACGGATCTATCGGCTTACCAAAATAGACCGCTGGTTTTTATACAGCCTTCAGCGGGTGCTGGGGGTAGAACGAAGGTTACGGGACCATAAAGGCAAACTCCCGGACCGGGAACTCCTTGCCCAGGCAAAGCGGATGGGCTTTTCCGATGCTCGGATTGGTGCGATTCTAGGCTTTTCTGAAGATCGGATCCGCAGCCTCCGGGAAGAATATCGAATTCGACCGGCCATCAAACAAATCGATACCCTCGCAGCCGAATATCCAGCTAAGACCAATTACTTGTACATGACCTACGGGGCGGCAACCGGCGCGTCCAGCGGGGCCGCCACCATCGACGATGTGGTGCCCGCTAATCGGGGGGTCATGGTCCTCGGTTCGGGGGCCTACCGGATCGGTAGTAGCGTCGAATTTGACTGGTGCTGCGTCAATGCCATTCAGACGGCCCGAAAAGCGGGGCGATACACCATCATGGTGAACTGTAACCCCGAAACGGTTTCCACCGACTACGATGTGTGTGATCGGCTTTATTTTGAAGAGCTTACCCTTGAACGGGTCCTGGACATTTATGAGCGAGAACGGCCCGATGGGGTAATCCTTTCCATGGGGGGCCAGATCCCCAACAACCTGGCCATGAAACTTTTCAAAGCGGGGGTGGTAATATACGGCACCCATCCCACCGCAATCGACACCGCCGAGGATCGCCACAAGTTTTCGGCCCTGCTGGACAAGCTCGGGATTGACCAGCCCGCATGGAAGGAGCTCAGCAGCATAGAGGCGGCCCGAAATTTTGCCCACGAGGTGGGGTACCCCGTGCTTATCCGACCAAGTTACGTCCTTTCGGGGGCCGCCATGAATGTGGCCTGGGACGATGAAAGCCTGGAACGGTTTCTTGCTCTGGCGGCAGACGTGTCTCCCGAACACCCGGTGGTTATCTCCAAATTCATCGAAAACTCTAAGGAAATTGAAATCGATGCGGTGGCCAAACGGGGAGAAATCCTCTATGATGCCATTACGGAACACATCGAGAATGCGGGGGTCCATTCGGGGGATGCCACGGTGGTGCTCCCTGCCCAGCGGCTCTACATCGAAACGGTCCGGAAGATCCGAAAAATCACCGCCCAGATTGCCCGGGCCCTGGACATTACCGGACCCTTTAACATTCAGTTCCTTGCCCAGCGGAACCACGTCCGGGTCATCGAATGCAACCTCCGGGCAAGCCGGAGTTTCCCCTTCTGTTCCAAGGTGAGTCGGGTCAACATGATAGACCTGGCCACCCGGGCCATGCTGGACGAACCGGTCCAACACCCCGGCACTTCCGCCCTGGACCTAGAGTGGGTGGGCGTAAAGGCGGCTCAGTTCAGTTTTTCCCGCCTCCATGGGGCAGATCCCATTCTGGGGGTAGAAATGGCTTCCACCGGCGAGGTGGGCTGTATTGGCAGTGAGTTAGACGATGCCTTTATGAAGGCCCTGCTTTCGGTGGGTTACCGGGTTCCCAAAAAGAACATCCTCCTTTCTACCGGGCCCCTGGAAGATAAGGTGGACTTCCTCGATTCGGCGCAAAAACTCGTTGCCATGGGTTATACTCTCTATGCATCCCGGGGAACCGCAAAATTCCTGGAAAGCCGGGGGGTGCCCGTAAAAGCCCTGAACTGGCCCCTGGAATCAAAGGAACCCAACATTGCGGGCATGCTCAAACGGCGAGAAATCGACCTGGTTATCAATATTCCTAAAAACAATCGCCAGACGGAACTCAAGAATGACTACCTGATTCGACGTATGGCCATTGATTTTGATATTCCCCTCTTTACCAACATCAAGGTGGCCCGGCAATTTATCGAAGCCCTGGAATACAAAAACAAACGGGGCCTTGAGATAAAGGCCTGGGAAGACTATCAGTAATTTTTACAACGAAACAGAACCCTCCGGCAGGAAGCGGTCCCCTCTTGAGGGACCAGCTTCCACCGAAAAGAGGATTTTCCGGTGGTTTTCCAGCGTCCTGCCCACAAGAACCCTCGCCGGTGGGCTTTTACCCGCGGAGCCCTTTTTACCCCTTTTTACCAATCCTTTTTGAGGCTCTCTCTGTCGGGCTCTTAGGGGTTCGATTCTCTCTTAAAGCGATTTTGATATTCAGGAATTTCTATCATCGGGGGCCGTTCGGTGGCAGGAATTTCATGTCGCTGAATTCGGTGCTGGTCCCCTTCTACCTGGAGGGTAAGATGATAGGGATGGAGGTCCCTGAGGATCTGAGCTTCCCCATAGCGCTGGGCCCGATTAAAAAAGGTCCTGAGAATCCCGTAGGCCATTTTCCCCAGGGCTTCGGTACTTTGATTCCGATGCACCCGAATATCCAGGTCTACCTGGGCGAAGATGCCCATCCCATACTCATGGTACAGATCGAGGAGGTGCCCCAGTTCTACCCCATACCCGACCGAAAAGGACAGGCGCTCAAGGATAGTGCGGCGCCCCGCATATTCCCCTGAGAGGGGCTGAATAAAATAGGCCAATTCGGGGTAATAGAGAGAAAAGAGGGGGCGCACCAAAATTTCGGTGACCCGACCACCCCCAGAGGGCATGATTCCCTTGGCAGATTGCATGGGCCGTTCATAAAAGGCCTTTACATACCCAATGGAATCATATTCCAGAAGGGGCCCCACCAGGGCATAGACGAATTTGGGAGAAATATTAGAAATATCCGCATCAACCCAGACAATAATGTCTCCTTTAAGGACATAGAGACTTTTCCAGAGATTTTCACCCTTCCCTTTATATGAACCATAAGAAGTAAGAATCGTTTTTGATTCATATACCCGGGCCCCAAAGCGCTGAGCAATTTCCCGGGTCTTATCCTGCGAAGAAGAATCGATCACCACAATCTCATCGAGCAGAGGATAGCGATCCATAAGTTCTGTTTTTATGACCAGGATTTCCTTCCCAATAGTGGCTTCTTCATTTAACGTAGGAAAAGCAAGAGAAATAGAAAGCCCCTTTTTCTGTTTTAATGTCACAAGATGGGCTACATCCTGAAAGCGAGAATGGTGCCAGGTACGCTCTAAAAGATTCCCTTGGAGTTCCATTATCCCTCCTTATCCAGCGAAGAGAGAAGAGCAAAAAGGAGTTCCCGTCCTTTTTCTAACGAGGCAATATCAATTTCATCCTGGGTAAGCCCCTCTTTCCCCTGCGCCACCCCCAGGGTAGCCGCAGGAACACCATGGACCGTAAAAAAGGCCGACATATCTGGAGAGGATGTTTCCTGGACCTTGATATGATGATCCCGACAGAGGGAAGTAATTTTTTTTGTTACCGGTTCCATCAATCGGTCCTGCCCCACCGGAATAGATCCCCGATTATGGATTGTTGCTCCCACACCAAGGGCGGTTGCCGTCGTCTGGGCGGTGGCACTAGCAACCTGGACCGCCATTTTGAGTAGGTCCTCTGCGGCAGATTCAAGCTCTATCTCGAGAACTCCCTCGGTAGCTTCTTTTCCAAAACCAGAACCTGCTTCAATCCGTCGGATCCAACAGCGGGTAGATCCAGAGGTATCCCAGGAAAGGCCCGCTAACTTTTGGGCAATCTCCACGGTGGCCTTCACCGCATCGGAGCTTTTTGCGCCACCACTTCCTGCCGGTCCCCCACCGATGGTTCCGCTTCCTGCAGGTCCGCCAGCGAGAGTTCCGGGGGCCCCGCCCACAATCACCTCTAATCGGTGAGTTCCCAGGGTCTTTGTGGTAACCCTGCCCAAAAGAAACCCCTGCACTATAAGAGCCACCTGAGGGCGTAACAGACGGTCCCGGGCTAGACGAGAAAAAAGAGCCTCATCAAGGGCCTCCGAGTGTTGGGCCGCAAACAGGAGCACCACATCAGTATGCAACGGCAGGGCCCCCGTCTCCCGGGCCTCCGCTAGAGAAATAAGGAGCGCCGGGCCCAGGGCATCCGACAGGCCCGAACCATAGGCTTTTTCAGTGGTTACTCGACCGAGACTATAGGTTTGATGCCAATGGGCAGTTCCCACATTGGTATACAGAAGCAAGGGATCCCCTTCCCTTTGCCGTTCCCCCGCCAGACGGGCCCATAAAAAGCCCCCTTCATCAAGCAAGCTTTGTACACCCAGGGCATCAAGCCGTTCTTTTATAAAACGGATCCGTTCTGTTTCACCCTCTGTAGGAGAGGGTAACTCCGCAAGCCGTAGGGCATCCGCCATAATTCGATCTACCAGGGGACTCGGGGTTTTTCTCAGTGAGCCAAGGATAGTTTTGACCCCCTGCTGTACCCCCGAGAGAATAGAAGAAAACCATTTCTTTAACCCATTAAACAACCGATATCTCTCCTTTCGTGTTGTGTATTCCTATCCCGCCCTATTTTTGGGGGAAACCAATTCCTGAAGAATCAAAATTCGCAGGGAGAAAACCTGTGAAGCACCGAGGGCCTTTACCAAACCTCCCTGAAAAAAGAGATTTTCCCTCTCGTTTTATAACAGCATTAGTATACTGGATATTTGTCATATTTCAAAGAAAAAGGAATAAAAAAACTTTAAAATTCGCCATTTTCGTCATATAATGATCCCCATCATCGCAAAAGTAATCGCAAGAGGAAGGCTATGGCAATTACAGCACGACAAATAGGGCGGATGTTTTCACCCCTCCAGGTTGGTTTTATCGCCGACTGTATTGAACCATTGAGCGCGGGTTCCGAAGCGGGGTGGGCCCTGGAGATGATTCAGGATCGACCAGAGCTTAAGGTGATTCCGGTAGAACGGGATGGAGCCGTGTTAGGAGTAGTTCCGCGCCACGTCCTTGAGGAACTCGTAGAATCGGCATGGAAACGGTTCTGGCAAAAAGACCTTGATGCCTACATGATACCGGCCCGTAAAACAGTAGAGGCCACTGATTACGTGGATCGTATTGTCGCCGAGGCCTTAAAAGAACAACAGAATGAACAGACCAGTTGGTTTATCGTCCAGCATCACCGCAGTTATTTGGGCATCGTAAGCCTTCAGGATATGCTGGTATATCTGAATGAACTGCGGGCCCAGGATCTGCGGCGGGCGGGAGAAATCCAGCGGTACCTGCTTTCTCGAAGTCTTCCCGAAGATCCCCGCGTAAGGATTACTTTTTTTAATCGCATGGCCCACGAGGTGGGAGGCGACTTTTACCGGGCCTACCGGTTCGATGGGGACCAGTATCTGGTAGGGTGTTTTGATGTGGCAGGGAAAAACCTTTCTGGATCCTTAACCACCACTGCCCTGGGGGCCTTCTTTTCTGCCCTGGCCCTATTCCATCATTCAGGGACCCCTGTAGAGACTACCAAGCTCCTCAACGGCATGATCCGGGATCTAAATCCCGAGGATGTCTTTGTGGCGGCGGTTCTGTTTTACCTCAATTTTAAGGAAAAAACCATTGAACTTCACAATTGCGGTTTTTCACCGGTGGTTATTTTTATGCCCCAGGAACAGGAAAAGAAATTAGCCTGCAAAATGGCCAAGCCCACCATGCCTCCTTTAGGGATTGCTCCGGAGATCGACATCGATGCTCCTATCCTGCTTCCTATGTTGAAGGGGATGCGGCTTGTGGCCTTTTCGGATGGACTCACCGACATGACCGACCCCTTTGGAGAACGCTATGGCGACGATAAGGCCCTGGAATTAGTCCGGGACATCCACCGGCTTTCGCCTGCAGCTCTCCAGGACCGACTCAACGAAACCATTACCTCCTGGATTGGCGAATCCCACCTGGCCGATGATATCACCCTGGTAGACATTCGCATTATGGAACCGTAACCCAGAGAAAGCCAGCCCCTCCTTTTCTCCTGTATGAATCCCCCTCTAATCAGGGAATAAGTAAGAGGGCTGCGAGAGCGCCTATGGCCACACTGAAGGCCCCCACAAGGCCTTCAAAGCTCTGGGGACGGTTTCGGATAAGCTGCAGGAGTTGCCCTCCCCTTCTGGTGCGGGATAGTCCAAACAGGAGGGCCCCCGCAACTATCGTAATAAAAGCAGAACCAGAGGGCTGCGGGATGGTTATGCCCTTTTCATGGGCCGCGGGGGTAGGAGATAAAAGGGATGTAACCAATGAAATCCAGGGGTGGGCAAAAACACCGCTCGCGATACAAAGGAGTCCATATAGAGTTATTGAAAATAGTGTCCCCCGGGGTAAGCGTTGTTTCCCGTTCCCCTGGGAAGCATCAGCATCCTGGGAAACTTCACCAGAAGCCGATTTACCCCCCGAAATCGATGCCCCCCCTGAGGAAGAGGGGAAAACAGGTTCCAGAGAAGATAAAGCTGGAAAAGGTTTTTTAAGAAAAGAGGGGAAAAAAGACTTTCCAGAAAAGGGATGCCAGAACAATTGGGAGAGACGAAGCATGGCCGCCATCGTTCCCCAGGAACTTATAAAAAGAATCGTATATTGCCACCCCCCTTTGTAGAGCTCCGCAACCGCCCCCTTACTTACCCATCCTCCAAGGGGTGGAAGGGCCGCGAGGGAAAGGACCCCCACAAGGAAAGCCCCAAACAAAAACCAACCCTGGCTAAGCCCCCCACGGGCCTTATCCACATTCCGTTCTCCAAGCCTGTCTGAGACGGTTCCTACGGTAAGGAAGAGGATACCCTTTGCCATGGCATGGGAAAAGGCATGGAGATAGGCCACTACAAACCCAAGGGGGGAAGCGAGGGACCAGGCAGCGACGATATACCCAATGTGGCTGATAGAGGAATAGGCTAATATAAGCTTCGCATCCCGCTGACAAAGGGAAAGCACCGTGGCCACCAGGGAAGTAAAGGTTCCAGCGGTACCGAGAATCTGGGTAAGCCGCTGCACATCAGGGGCAAGGAATGGCACATCCTGTTGCAGGGTGAACAAAAAGCGCCCCAACGCAAAAAGGGGCACCTTAATGAGTACCCCCGAGAGAACTGCCGAAACCCCATGGGGAGCCGAGGCATGGGCCTCAGGCAGCCACCCATAGACCGGCAGAACGGCAATCCGCACCGCCGTAGCCCCTACAATACAGATCACCGAAAGTCGCACCATCCACACCGATTCGGCGCTTATTCCCCCCGCAAGGACCTGACTTATCCCGCTATAGGAAAGACGACCCGTTACTTTATAGAGCCCAAAGACCCCCAGAAGAAAGAACAACATGCTGGCAGAACTTACCATCATGTAACTAAAGCTTGCTAAAAAGGCCCTTCCTTTCCCTGCCAGGGCTACCAGCACGTACGAAGCAATGCCGAGAATCTCAAAACAGACAAACAGGTTGAAAAGGTCCGCCGAGGCCGCCGTTGCTATAAGGCCAAAGGTTTGGAGACACAAAAGGGCAGTAAAAACCGGCCCCTTTAATGCCGTAGAACGGGTATAGAGCCAGGAAAGAAAGGAACCTATGAGCCCCAGAAGACTTAAAAGCCAAAAAAGACCATCAAAGGAAAGCTGAATCCCTAAGAGGTCTGGTTGCTGTCCCACAAAGGGATACCAGGGTTTTTCTTTTATTACCACATAGAGGGGACCAAGAAGTACCAGGGGGAGAACAATGCCCCCTATTCCTGCAAGAAAATCTAATCCATCGCGAACTCTGCTATTCCCCAGGGTTTTTGCAAAAAGAGCGATGCTCAACCCTCCGAGGGGCAACATAAGGAGAGCAATATTCCAATCAATGGGATGCATCCCGTATCCTTTCATAGATGATATCGATATTGAGGGTACCGTACTCCCGATAGAGACGATACACCAGGACCAGGGCAAAGGCGGTGACACAGAGCCCCACAACTACGGCGGTGAGCATGAGGGCCTGGGGAAGGGGATCCACCATCTCCTGTAAGAGAAGTATTTCCTGTGGATCGAGTACCAGGGGAGCCCGCTTCCCAATTCGATCCCCTGCTACCATAAAAAGCAAAATAACCGCCGAATTCATAACAGAAAGGGCAAAGACCTTTTTTATCAGGTTCTTACAAAAGATAAGGCCCCCAAACCCTGCTAAAAAAAACATCCCTAAAAGAAGTTGCTCAAGTATCACGTACCGTCCCCCGGAGCATCAGTATCATCAGGATCGCAAGACCAGCTCCTACCTTTATACCGATGGCTATATTAAAAAGAACGATGTAGGTAACGGGCATCGACATTTCTGCCCCTACAAAGGGGTTGGAAAAAAATCCCTGACCCCGCAGGAGGCCACTTCCTATAAGAAGAAGAATAGCCACAAGGGCTCCCACTTCTATCCTTTGAATGGGAACCGTATTTTGAAAGAGCACCCCTATCTCCTGTGAAAGTCGGCGCCCCATGAGTAAAAAGGTAATACCTGAAGCCACCACCACGCCGCCCTGGAAACCGCCTCCCGGCGATTGATGCCCAAAAAACATAACGTACCACCCAAAAAGAAGTACTACGGGGCTCAATTTCCCTACCGTAAGAGAAAGAACCTCTGTCCGCTGGACCCTTTTATACTGTTTACGGATATTTTCCCCCGGGACGGACAAAGAAAAAGAATCATGAGCGGTCCCCGGGAAATGTTCTTTCTTTTTTCCATGATCAGTCATAAGGTATACCGACCCGACAAGAGCTGCCAGTAATACCATGGTCTCTCCCAGGGTATCGTATAAGCGATAGCCTAAGTAAATAGAAGCCACCACATTGGTAGCCCCCGTCTCAGGGACCGCGGACTGAGCAAGAAAATCCCGGGCACTACCAGGCCACTCCGCCGAAAAAAGCACGATGGGGAATACCACCACCCCTATCATCACGAGGGAAGCCACACCGATGATATATCGCTTCATGTCTCCTCCCTTCGCTGGGTTTTTCGAATCACCCATACAAATATCACCGTCGAAACTCCCGCCCCAACGGCGGCTTCTGTAATTGCCACATCAGGGGCATGAAGGATATACAGAAGCAGGGCCGTAAGGACACTTACCACCGAAAGGGCAATAGTCCCATACAGAAGATCTTTGCATATCAGCGCATATATCGAAAGCCCCAGAATCGCAACAAGGAGTATAACCGTCATCGGCCTATTTTCCCTTCTGATTTCCAGGCATAGCGGCCAATAATATGGGTGGTGGTAGGAGAAGAAACCAGAAAAAATAAAAGGATAATGAGTACCCGTAACCTGCTTTGCCAGTCCTCCGCTAGTAACAGGGCCAAAAGGAAATAGGTAAAGGGCGCTGTGGTAGACCCGAGAGACGAAACCTGGAGCCGAACGTAGGGATCTTTAAAGCGATGGAGCCCCAGGGCACCAAGCAGGGTAAACACTCCGCCAACTACCGTTAATAGAATCACCCCTATGGTCCATAGTATTTCAACCATGATATCGACCTCATTAGAAATAGAAGGTTCCCGGACAAAGGAGCAATCGGTTCCATTTCATGGTCCACTCCTGTTTATTCCTTTTGCTTTTCCCCTATTATGCGGGAAATAGCAAGGATGCCCAGAAATCCAAAAATATCGTATACCAGGGCCACATCCAGATAGAGGACCCGCCCATCATATACACCAAACAACACCAGAAGGGCCAGAACAAATGAAGAAATCACCGAAAGAGCCGCAAGACGGTCAGAGCCCCGGGGGCCTCGCAGGACACGAACTATCGCTATAAGGATCCCCACGGCGAGACATCCCTCAGAAATAAGGAGCACCATTTCTTTCATACCCATACCCTTCGCAGAAGACCTTCCATCTTTCCTTTAATCTGATCCCCCGCTTCCTTCGAGTGACGGCTGGTAGCAAAGAGCCAATGGACAACATAATGGTCCTCATCCAGCTCTAGAACCATGGTACCCGGAGTAAAGGTAATCGAGTGGGCAAGCACCACCCGGGCAAGATCGGAGCGTAACTTCGACCGAAAATAAACGATCCGGGGTTGTACCTTCCCCGTTATCACCGCCCGGGCCACAGCGAAACTTGCCGTATATAACCACCACACCATACAAAAAAGATACCCTAAGAGAGGTATCCCCCGGGGAACCACGCTGTGTTTACCCGCTTCCCAGTCTTCAATAAACACCCGATAGGTAAACAGGGCTACCACACTGGAACCGGCAAAACCCACTATCATATGGTAGGGCTCAAGGGATGCGGAAAACAAAAGCCAGAGAGAAAACAAAAAGATAGTCGTTATCGTCACACGAATGATGTTCCATCGGAGGCGAACCAATTTGTTCATCGTTACTCCCGGGAAACAATAAGCTTCCAAAGGGATTCCCTGTCGGAGGCTTCTCGAAGGGCCGTGCGAAATTGTTCATTGTGGAGAATTCGAGCAAGTTTAGACAGAAGCTGTAAATGATAGGCCGTATTATCCCGGGGACCGGCAATACAAAAAAGCAGATCCACCGGTTTCTCATCGGGAGCCCCGTACTCTATGGGGTTCTTTAGGCGAATAACTACCATCATGGTTTGAGAAAGGCCATCACACAGACCATGGGGGACGGCAATTCCCTCTCCAATACCGGTAGAAGTGAGTTTTTCCCGATCCAGCATCGTAGCAACCACGCGCTGGGGATCTGGAATATGATGATTTCTTGCCATTACCTCTACTGAATAGGAAATGGCCTCTTCTTTATTGTTACACACAAAATCAACTTCCACATCTTCTGGTGAAAACACCTGTTTTAGTTCTACCATATGTCTCTCCCTCCTGGATTATTACACTCCGCCGCTGCACCCTCCTTGCCGGTATTATACCTCATTATGAAGGTTGCTCCCCCGAAGGAGGAATCGTCGGGGAAAGCCCCGTAGCCCAATCGACGGGCACCGTAAACATGATACCCCTGCCCCTTTCCGAAAGGGAACCTACCACATGTTCTACTAAAGGAACAAGCCGTTCGATACACGACTCATCCCGAACTACCGAAAGGATCGTTTTATTGTAGGGTTTATTTCCCTTCATAAATTCACGGAAGTCCGCAAAAAGGGGAACCTCATAGGTAAGAAACCGTCCCATTCCCTCTGAATCAAGGATTGTGGCCCCCTCAATACCCGCCTCTACGTAGGCCTCAAGGACTTCTTCAAGGAATTCTTCATTATTGAGGACAAAAACTAAGAGTTTCATATGCCCAGTTTCCTCCGCATGGTTAGACTTGTCAAGCTTTTTTTGGTATATTAGGCGTACTATGAGTGGCCAGGAGTCGTGGGGTAAGATCCGCTCCGGCCGGTAAAAGGCACGTTGTATACCAAGGAGTTTTTATATGGTAGAGGTTCTTAAAAAAAATCCTAAATGGAAAGGTCGGAAAGGTCCCGTGGTGCTGGTCATCATGGATGGCGTTGGTTACGGAAAATACAAAGAGGGAGACGCGGTAGCGGATTCCAAAATGTATAACCTACAGGCCCTTAAGGAGCGCTGTCCCCACACCCGTCTTAAGGCCCATGGGACTGCCGTAGGACTTCCCAGTGACGAGGACATGGGAAACAGTGAGGTGGGTCACAATGCTATCGGCTGTGGTCGGGTGTTTTCCCAGGGGGCGGCCCTTGTCTCCAAATCGATCGAATCGGGGGCCATGTTTCAGGGGAAGGCCTGGAAAGAAATTATCGAAAACGTAAAGGGTCACCACAGTACCCTGCACTTCATCGGTCTTTTCTCTGATGGAAATGTCCATAGCCACTTGGATCACCTTAAGGCCATGATTCGCCAAGCTAAAACCGAAGGGGTCCAGCGGGTTCGTATCCACGTTCTGTTTGATGGGCGGGACGTGGGAGAAACCAGCGCCCTTGAATATGTGGATCCCTTCGAGGAATTCCTTGCAAACCTGCGGGATACCAATTTCGATGCCCGCATTGCTTCCGGCGGAGGCCGCATGTGGATCACCATGGACCGTTACGGGGCCGACTGGTCCATGGTAGAACGGGGATGGAAAACCCACGTATTGGGACAGGCCCGCCAGTTTAAGAGCGCCCGAGAAGCGGTTGAAACCTATCGCAAAGAAATCCCCGGTATCATCGATCAGGATCTTAAAGAATTTGTGATCGCCGAAAACGGTAAGCCCATCGGAACCATCGAAGATGGCGACTCGGTTATCTTTTTCAACTTCCGCGGGGACCGGGCTCTGGAAATGACCGCGGCCTTTGAGCAAAAGGACTTTGATAAATTCGATAGAATCCGCTGGCCCCAGGTTTGTTATGCGGGGATGATGGAATACGATGGGGACCTCCACGTGCCTGCACGGTACCTGGTAAGCCCCCCTGCCATCGATAGAACCATGGGTGAATTCCTTGCGGCCACGGGCGTTAAGACGCTGGCTATTTCGGAAACCCAAAAGTACGGCCACGTGACCTACTTCTTCAATGGAAACCGGACAGGGAAATTCAGCGAAGAACTGGAGGATTACGTGGAAATCCCCAGCGACGTGGTCCCCTTTGAACAGCGTCCCTGGATGAAGTGCGCCGAAATTACCGACAAGGTTATTGAAGCGATTGAGTCAGGCAAGTACCAGTTCATCCGGCTTAACTATCCTAATGGAGACATGGTGGGTCACACCGGTATCTACCAGGCAGTGGTCTGTGCCATGGAAGCCATGGACATTCAACTGGGCAGGCTCACAAAGGCCGTAGAAAAGGCGGGGGGTATCATGGTGGTTTCCGCCGACCATGGGAACTCGGACGACATGTTTGAACACGACAAGAAAACCGGGGCCGTTATTTATAAGAGTGATGGCACACCGAAGGCAAAAACAAGCCATAGCCTCAACCCCGTGCCCTGCATCGTATTCGATCCCGCCTATCAGGGTGAATATGAATATATCCCCGGCAAGGAAAGCCTGAAAGCCGGCCTCGGGATCAGTTCCCTGGCAGCAACTTGTATCGAACTGTTGGGATATCTTCCGCCGGAGGACTACGATCCTTCGGTGCTTACGTGGAAATAGGAGTTTTTCAAACATAGAGAAGTTTCACCGGGCCCGTTTCCCGCCGGGCCCTTCGAAGTTACGGAACGGGAAAAAGAAGGGGAGCCGCGGGGCCCTTGAAATCACCGGACACAGAAAACTGAGGCCCCCGCCCCGGGGCCCCACCAGATCCTTAGTGAGGGGTTTTCACCGTCTTTCCCCCTCGTAAAATACCGCTTCTTTCTTCCCGTTCTTAGAACTCTTCAAAATCGCTATCCTCTAGCTTTTCTCCTTTTCGAGCAGGACTGGATGGTTCACCTTTGAGCTCTCTTTTGGTTTCGTTTCGCAGGGATTCAGCCGTTCCTGCTTTTAACCGCCCTTTCACAGGAGACAAAGAACTAAGGCGAACATCTTTTTTATGCGATTCCTCAACCTTTGGGGGTTCTCCTTTATCGGGATGATGCTCAGGCATGGGTATTTTTTTCATCTGTGGCCCGAGCCCTTGCCCTACCACCTTTTTTGGCTCCCTTTCTGGACTCCGCACAAAATCGGCTTTCTTTTCCGTTTTTTCTAAGGCCTGAGCTTCCTCAGCAATTTTAAAGTAGCTTACCGCATCTTTGAGGGTTGTTGCCTGAGCAGAAAGCTCCTCAGCCATGGATGCTAGCTCTTCGCTGGAACTTGCATTCTGCTGGACCACCGTATCAAGTTGGGTAATCGCCTTTACAATCTGATCAATTCCAATATGCTGTTCCCGGGTGGCCGCGTTCATCTCCTGGACAAGTTCGGCGGTCTTTTGGATATCCGGCAAGAAGGCCGCTATCTTTCGGCCCGCTTCTTCCACGGTTTCCACACTCTGGGTAGAAATCTTAAGGATCTCCGTGGCAGCCCCCTGACTCCGTTCGGCCAATTTACGGACCTCACTGGCCACCACCGCAAACCCCTTACCGGCCTCCCCTGCGCGGGCAGCTTCTATAGCCGCATTAAGCGCAAGGAGGTTCGTCTGGCGGGCAATTTCTTCTATTACTCCAATTTTAGAGGCGATAGTTTTCATGGCTTCCACCGACTTAAAGACAACTTCCGCCCCGGCCTTCGCATCTTCTATGGCTTTATTTGCATAAACTTCGGTAGCAGCGGCATTTTCCGCGGTTTGCCGAATAGTACCACTCATTTCTTCTACCATTGAAGAAACTTCTTCCGCATTTGCAGCTTGTTCAGTAGCTCCCTGGCTCAGCATTTGGCTCGTAGAGCTAATGGCCCCTGCCCCCCGGTCCAATTCAAAGGCTGAACTTTGAATCGTTTGCACCGTTTCAGAAAGGCTATGCAGGAGCATATTCGTAGCTCGCAGAGAATCTCCTACTTCGTCTTTTAAAGAAAGGTACTTTTTGAATTGGCCCTGAAGAGTTGAGTCGATAGAGAGTTCTCCCCGAGAAATAGATAGAACCACTGTAGACTGAAGTGTAATGGGTTTGATAATCGCATTAATAGAAAAAATCACGATCCCAATTAAAATCGCAAGGATACCAAAAGAAAGGAAAATGATATTCCGAGCTAGATTTTGCCCAAAGGCATACACCTGCTGGGCAGGTATCATCATCACCATATACCACCCCTGCGAATAAGGGATAGGTTCAAATACCATAAATTCCTCTTGCCCCTTTTCGTTCCAATACCGTTGGTATCCCCGACCACCTTTTTTCATTACTTCCAGGGCACCTTCCAAATTCCGATACCCAAGTTTTTGAGGTTCCTGCAAATTCGCCTTGAGGACCAACTCTTTATTTGGATGGGCAATAACATTTAACTTGCTATCCACAATTGCCGCATAGGCTTCTCCAAAACGAATCTGGGCAACTATATCCGAAAGGGTCGTGAGTGCCACTGCCGCTCCTGTAAGCCCAAGAAGTTTACCCGTACTATCTTTTTGAGAAACCACGATAAATGTTTCATTCTTCCCTGTGGCAAGAGAAACAAGACCTTCCGATACTACATATTCAGCTCCAGCCATTATTTTTTTAAAATATTCTCGACCTGAAAGATCTCCACTTACTCCTCCAGAAGTAAAAAATTTACCAGTTGTACTCCCATAATATTCAAAGGAGACATCTTGAGGAAGGTTCGGGTTCCGGGAAAGGATATATTTTTTTATCCGATCCAGATCGCCACTTACCATTTCGGCGTTTCCCGCGGTTCGACGTACATTTTGAAGGTGTCCATACAGCCATCGGCCTATTTCTGCGGCCCGGGCCTGAGTAACCAGGGAAGAAAGTTCAAGGATGTTCTTATAAGAGTTATTGGAGACCATAAAAGTCACCTGAGCTACCAGGAGGATCATCCCAAGAGCGGTAGGGACTACGAGCCACAGAAGCATTTTAGGTTTTAGTTTCATACCAAGGGCCTCCTTATTTCGCAGGGGCTATATATAACTAAACTATAGAAGAAGGGAGCAGTAAAATCAAATGGTATGCTTTCATTGACACGACAGGCCTTTTTATGGTATGCTCTCCCCCGTTCACCCTGATATGTTGCCGAAACGGCACCGCAGCGGGGTGTGATAGCTCTCATTCGTCGGGCAATAGCGCAGGTGGTTAGCGTACAAGTCTGGGGGACTTGGGGTCGGCGGTTCAAGTCCGCCTTGCCCGACGAAGGGGAGCTTTTTTATTGAGCACCCCCTGTCGGCCGGCAAAAGAGGAACACCTTTTTTCGCACTTTTCTAAGAGAAATCGTATAGAAGATCGAAGGGGCCCGCCTATTACTTACTACACCACCAGGTTTTCCGATTCCCTGAGTTCTGCCTCCCTCCGGAACTGGGCCGCATACAGGTTAAAATAGAACCCCTTCTGGGAGAGTAATTCCTCGTGGGTACCCCGTTCCACAATGCGTCCCTGGTTAATGACCACAATCTCATCGGCATCCCGTATCGTAGAAAGCCGATGGGCAATGATAAAACTGGTTCGACCCGTTCTGAGGCGTTGCAGGGCCCGCTGAATATGGAGTTCCGTCCTGGTATCTACGTTACTCGTCGCTTCATCAAGGATAAGGATCGCCGGATCCGCTAAGATTGCCCGGGCAATGGTAAGCAACTGCCGCTGTCCCTGACTGATGTTCGTGGCGTCATCTGTCAGGACCGTCTCATACCCCTGCGGCAATTGACGAATAAAGGGGTCCGCTTCGGCGATTCGGGCTGCTTCTTCTACCTCTGCGTCGGTGGCAGAAAGCCGACCATAGCGAATATTTTCACGGATCGAAGCAGAAAACAGATAGGTATCCTGGAGCACAATTCCCAGGGAACGGCGAATAGTTTCCCGTTCTATAGTAGAAAGGGGTATGCCATCCACATAAATGGTTCCCCCATCAATATCGTAAAACCGGGCGAGGAGGTTAATAATCGTGGTTTTTCCTGCGCCGGTAGGACCCACGAGGGCGATGGTCTTACCTGGCCGGGCCTCAAGAGACACATCCTGGAGAACCGGCCGATCCCGTTCATACCCAAAAACTACCTTATCAAAGGTTACAAACCCCTGAACAGTCTCCGGCCGAAGGAGCTTTTCGCCATCCGATTCAGGGGCTACTTCTAGAATTTCCAGGACCCGCTCAGCCCCGGCAATGGCCGCCTGAATCATATTGATCTGACTTGCCACCTCGTTAAGGGGCCGCATAAAGTGCCGGGAATACTGGATAAAACTGGCTATTAAACCAAGTCCAAGGTATCCCTGCAGTGCAAAATAACCTCCCACGGCAGAAACAATGACAAAACTCAGGTTGTTTATCATGTTCATGAGGGGGCCCATAAGGCCAGAGAAGATCTGGGAAAGAATACCCGCCCGCCTCAGTTTTTTATTGATTGTTTCAAATTGAAGCACCACCGGCCTTTCCCGTCCATAGGCCTTTATCACCCGTTCACCGGAAATGCTTTCCTCTACCAGGGCATTCAGGTTTCCTAATTCCTTTTGTTGGGCAGAAAACACCTGCCGGGTATATCTTGAAACTATCGAAGTAATCCAGAACCCCAGAGGAACCGTCAAAAGGGTAAGCAACGTAAGGAGGGGACTTAAATAGAGCATCATCCCCACGGATCCCGCCAGGGTAATAATACTGGAGAAAACCTGAATCACACTCTGACTCAAGGTGGTGTTGATGTTTTCCACATCGTTGGTAAGGCGACTCATGATTTCCCCGTGGGGGCGGGTGTCAAAAAAACGGAGGGGTAGATTTTGAAGATGATAAAACAGATCCTGCCGGATATTCCGCACCGTATTCTGGGAGATCCGGATCATCCAGTAGTTTTGAAGAAAGGTAAGCAATCCTCCGAGAAGGTACAGGCCCAGCATCAAAAAGAGCAGAACCCGCAGTCGATCCATCTGGACCTGACCGGCTCCCCCCGCCATCGTATCCACCGCTTTTCCGATAAGATAGGGGCCAAGAAGGGTGATGACAGAACTTACGAGAACAAGGACAAAGATAAGAGAAAGCAGCCCCTTATATCGCCCCAGATAGCGCAAAAGGAAGAACAGGGTCTTCCTAAGATTCTTAGGTTTTTCTTTTGGGCCCAGATAGAGGGGCCCCGGGCCAGGACCGGGCCCACCTCTTCCTGGTCGGGGACCTCCCATGGGGAATGGCCCAGGAGCCAGAGAAGCACCATCCCTCGTTTTTTCAGCCATACAGGGCCTCCTCACCATTTCCCAACTGGGACTGATACATGTCTTGATACACCGGATTTTCTTTCAGGAGTTCTTGATGGGTTCCTATACCCACAATAGATCCATGCTCCAGAATGATAATCTGATCGGCCCCGATAACAGAACTAATCCGCTGGGCCACGATGATCACCGTGGAAGAAAGCCCCTTAAGGCCTTCCTGGATACGCGCCTCGGTGGCCATATCTACCGCGCTGGTCGTATCATCCAGTAAGAGAAGCGCCGGCCGCCGAACAAGGGCCCGGGCAAGGGCAAGCCGCTGCTTCTGCCCCCCCGAAAGGTTTACCCCCCGCTCTTCGAGAAGGGTATCGTATCCTGCGGGAAAGGACATAATAAAGTCGTGGGCCTGGGCTATCCTGGCGGCTTCAATAATTTCTTCGTCGGTGGCATCCTCTTTCCCCCAGCGGAGATTATCCCGAATGGTACCACTAAACAGGATGCTCTGCTGAAACACCATGCCGCACCGGGAACGCAGTTCATCCAGTGGATAGGAGCGGATATCCTTTCCATCCAAAAGAATTTGGCCTGACTCTATTTCATAAAAACGGGGGATAAGATGTAGAAGAGTGGATTTTCCCGCCCCGGTGGAACCCAGAATTCCCAGGGTCTTTCCTGCGTCCAGATTGAAAGAAACATTTTTAAGTACCGCTTCTCCCCCTTCCTTTCGATAGCGGAACGAAACTCCATCAAACCTAAGGGAAACCGCCGCAGGGACATTTTCTTTTTGAGGAGGAAGGGCTTTTTCAAGCCTTCGGGGGCCCACTCCGCCGGGGAGTGCGCCACGGAATGGTTCTTTTTCCCCCAGATATTCCTCTACCGGGGCCTGGAATATCTCCTGTATACGATCCGCCGAGGCCTTGGTCCGAGAAACGGCCATTATCGTAAAAGCAATCATGGTAAGGCTCATAAGAATCTGGGTCATGTAGGTAACCGCCGCAATTATCTCTCCCAGCGAAAGATGTCCCGTCTGCACCTCTATCCCTCCGAACCACAGGAGCGCCACGATGGTCACATTCATCATTAAAAAAAGGAGGGGGATGGTAAGACTTATCAATGTAGAAGCCCATACCGTTTGCTCCGTCAGGTCCTGGTTTGCCCGATCAAAACGGGCTTTTTCATAATCGGCTCGAACAAAGGCCTTCACTACCCGGACCCCGGCCAGATTCTCCCGAACAATCCGATTAAGGCCATCCAGTTTTTCCTGAACCTTCGTAAAAAGGGGAAAACCTTTTCCGATGATAAGCGCGGTGCCTCCAATCAACAGCGGGAAAACCACTAACAGAATCCGGGCCAACTTTCCATCAATATGAATAATCATATAGGTTCCCCCCACCACAAGGAGAGGGGCCCGAACCATCATACGGAGCATCATCATCACAAAGTTTTGAATTTGGGTCACATCGCTGGTTAAGCGGGTAATGAGCGAAGCCGGAGAAAAGCGATCCAGGGTCGTAAAACTAAAGGACTGGATACGCCGAAAGGCTGCTTGTCGCATATCACAGCCCATTGCCTGGGAACTATAGCTTGAAAAAACAGCACAACCTACCCCACCAAGCACCCCCAAAAAGGCAAGGGCCACCATAACAAGACCTTTGTGAAGCACCATCTCTAGGTCTCGATTTTTAATCCCCTGGTCCACAATTTGAGACATCAGGGCAGGTTGGCTGAGATCCGCCGCAACCTCCCCTGCCATGAGTAAGACCGCAAGCATCGCCGTAAACCAGTAGGGCTTTAGATAGCGAAGTATCACCCTCATGTGTGGTTTTGCTCCTTTTCGCTTCTTAATAAAAAACATCCCCTCCCTAAAAAGAGGGGCGTACCAGAGTTTCTCCTCCCGGGCATTTCCCGAAGAATGACGCCGGAGTTTATCCTCTTCTTTAGGGTAACGAACCGGAAAAACTATTTTTTACCAGGCCCCATGGTCCGGGGGAAAGCCTGAAAAGAGCTTTACCGTCTTTCCCCGTCTCGCTCCACCCTTAAAAAGCTTTTTACTAGGAGAGACTATAGGCCAGGGAGAAACAAAAAGGCAATACAAAAAAAGGAAAATAACAAAAATTTTAACTGGTTTAAAATTGCTTTTATGAGGTATAGATGAGGCAGAGAATGGCGGGCGTTGCTGGTCTTTTAAAATTCAGGGCAGGCGCCACCGGTATTACGTTAAAACACGCGGCAAACGCTGCCCGATTGAAAGGGTAACCCTCTCATCGAGACGTTCCCCTGTCCGATACTCCTGTCTCTTCAAGGGCATTTTTTCGGGCAATGAGATACAGCCCCTGGAGAGCAAGATAGGGCTCCCATCGATCAAAAGTATAGGTTCCCCTCACCGGAATGTCTTCGTAACAGCCGGTTCCCACAAGATACGGGAAAGGGGTTGTGGATTTGTCTATCCTCATATCCTGTCGTGACTGCGGTGAAGAGAGGGGGGGGCGGAATTCTTTTTTTACTTCCCTTGGCTCCCTGTCGTCGTTAGGGCCTTCTACAAGCTCCCGGGCTATCGCTTCGATAATCCGGTCCACAAGCCCTGCCCAGCCAATAAGGATACCCGCCCGGATTGATTCGGCCGTATTTTTATTAATCGCCGTGTGGGGGGTATCAAGCCGCACCTGGGGAATCTGGGCCGCCCGGAGGCGGAGATCCGCCACTGCCGCCTCAAGCCCGGGAGCGAGGGCAACCCCCACCAGGTCTCCCTGCGGGTTAAGCACCGTAAACGAAAGGACCGTGCTAAAATCCACCACAATACAGGGAGCTCCCACCAGAGTGAGGGCCGCTACGGCGTTACAGACCAGGTCGCTCCCCACTTCTGCGGGGTTATCCGTTCGGATACGCAGGCCCGTCTTGATTCCCGGCCCCACCAGGAGGGGCTCCCCTCGCCCCTGAAGGATTTCCCGCAAAGCCTGAAGCAATATGGGGGTAGCGGCGGGGACTACCGACGAAAGAATCGCCTGAGAACAGGAAATCGTATCAAGATGCCGTTCCTGGAACATGCCCCGGAGAACAAAGGCCCATTCATCGGCACTCCGCTCCACCATGGCAAGTCGAAACCGGGCCTTCCATTGTCCGTCAGGGGTGCAGACCCCCACATGGAGCCCGCCATTCCGAAGATCCACCGCCAGTATCATCCCGCCACCTCCCTTAGTCATAGGTTTTCAGGTTCATTACCAGTGGGTATGCTATGCTTCCCGGGAAAGCCGGGCCTTTCCCCCACCCCGGTCAATAGCCCAATAGGCAGAAACCACCGCCACCGTAAGAAGCGCCGCAACCAACGCTTCTGCTGGCCCATTACCCACCGCCACGGTCCAGATCACCTGCCAGGGGAAGAACCCAAAAAGGCCCAGGGCCCCCAACACAAGCACCGTATTGGTAAGGCTTCCGACCATTCCTGCGGCCCCAATGGCAAGGAATTTTCGAAGGTTCCCTGCCTTTTTTTCACTCTCCCCGGAACCAACAATTCCGCGGTATACCAGAAAAGCAAAGAGCCCTATCATAAGCCGGGGAACTATCGATATAAGGGGATTGGTAAAGGCCACATCCACTGGCCCCGTGGGGGCCAGCGCTGCCTGGAGCAGGCTAAAAAGGCCAAAGAGTCCCCCAATTAAGATCCCCACCACCGGTCCTTCCAGAATCGCACCGATGATAGCCGGCACATGCATAATGGTAAGGGATGCACCGGAAAACCAGGGGATAAATCCCAGTCGGGTGAGTCCCAAGACGATTGCCAGGGCAGAGAGAACCCCTGTCACGGCAATTTTACGAATCGGTAGGCGTGCCATATAAGCTTACCTCCACACATAGAATTGGTCCTGCCCTCTGGCAGGCAATGGTACACCCCTCGCTCTAGTATATCTCTTTAGAGGGGGATGGGCCATTCTTTTTATTCCTCCCACGGAGGATGTTTTCAAACAAGCGCAGTTCCATGGCCCGGGAAAGGGCTTCGGCCCGATCGAGGGCCCTGATAAAAAGGGGAACCGTCAACGCCAGGGCCGCTCTGATCCGTCCGGCCAGTTTCCAGCGCCCCTCGTAGCCCCCACCCCGCGAATACTGGGCTACCACAATCCGCTCAGCCTCTTCCACCAGAATAGGAATAAAATTAAAGGTTATCTGAAGCACCACGAGGATGAGGGGGACGGGGATTCCTAGATATCCCAGGGGGCGTAACAGTTTTGAAAGGGAACGCAGCATCTCATCGGGAGAAGTAAGGGCGGTAAAAAGACTCAGGAGCACCACAAAGGCCACAAAGCGCCCCACCATAAGGAGGGAACGCTCCAGTTCAAAGGTGGTAACATCCAGGAGCCACCAGCGCCAGAGGACAGCGCTCGTATCTTCGGGCCAGGAAAAAAGAAGTTGCAATAGAACCATAAAAAGAAGATAGGGAATCATGGGCCGAATATTCTTAAGGAGATAGGAGGGCCTTATATTTCCCAATAAGGCCCCTGCCACCAAGAAAATGGCGATACAGATGAGGGGATAAAGGGGCCGGGAACTGGCCAGAATAAAAATAAAACTGAGCACCGTAAGGATAAGCCGGAGGGAAGGAGAAAGGCTTCTGAGACGGGAAGGCCGATCCACAAAGAGCCCCATAGTGATGGTACGGAAAAATTCAATTCCCGTGGTTGTGCGGCTTCTCTTTTTTCTGGGTGCAGAACTCCCCTCAGGGGAGGTGTTTCTTTCCTGACCAGCATCACCGGCATCTCCAGCCTTAGCCCCGGCGTGATAGGATAGATCCTTTTCCGCCAAAGGATACGTCATTAGAGCCGGAGCATCATCCCCTTGAGGGGGGCGCATCCCCTCCACCGGAGAAATGGCGGGGGAAACAGCCGGGATCTCCCTTTCTTTTTCCGACGAGTAATCTCCCAGGAGCATATCTAGACATTCTTCTATCGAACAGGGTTCAAAGATGTGTGGCACCTGGGCATGCCAGGGTGAATCATGGATCAATGGTTCCCCTGGGTTGGGGCCTTTTTCCCCTGTTCTAGAAAAAAAGGAAGAAAGTTCTTCGGCAAACCGAACAATCCAGGGCCGTTCAAGTTGCCAGGAGGGGTCCCAAAGCCGATAAAACAGTTGTCGGGGAGCTCCTATTTGTACTAGGCGGCCAGCCACCACCACAGCCACCTTATCAAACTGAAGGGCCTCTTCCAACGAGTGGGTGCTTACGATCAGGGTTTTCCCCTTTTCTTGCAATGTTCGTAATAAAGAAAGCACCTCCTCGGTTCCCCTTCCATCCAAAGCGGCGGTGGGCTCATCCAGAAGATACACCGCCCCATCCATCGCCAGCACCCCCGCGAGGGCAACTCGGCGCTTTTCCCCTCCCGAAAGTTCTCGACACCGCCGATCCTTATACAGATTAAAATTAAGTCCCACCTGTTTCATTGCATGGGCAACCCGCTCCAGAAGGGCCTTTCCCTGGAACCCCAGATTTTGGGGACCATAAGCTATATCATCAGCCACGTAGGGTTCAAATAGGGCCCGTTCGGGATGTTGAACCGCGAGAATCACCTTTTGCCGCAGCCTTCGTAAAGAGACGCCGGGATCCAGAGGATTTTGATTCAAAACCCTAAGGGTCCCGGTAGTGGGAAGCAGAATAGCGTTCAGATGTTTTAAAAAGGTGGTTTTTCCGGCTCCGCTGGGCCCAATAAGGGCAAGGCTTTCCCCGGGATAGACTGATACACTACAGTCTACAAGACCAGCGGTTGCAAAGGGTGTTCCTTCACCATAGTGATGCCCCAGGTGCTGAACTTCGACACAGGGGGAAGGGATATTCTCAGAAAGGGGGCCTTTTTTACTGAAGGACAGGGATTCTTTCCCCGGGGTAGAGCGAAAGCGGGACCACCGTTCCCGGGCAGTACTCCAGGCTTCTACATCATCAAGATAGGGCACCAGGGCATGGGCCACGTCAGAAGGTGCAAGGGAAGAAGTCGAAAAACCGGGAAATAGCCGTTGCAAAGAGCGCACCATCGAAAGGGCGTGTCCCGGTCGAAAGCCCCAGTCGTACAAAGAGGGGTGACCAACCAGGTCCCAGGGATCTCCATCAAACACTAACTGACCTGCGGATAGAACCAGGCACCGGGTACACCGCAGGGCCTCTTCTAAGCGATGGGTTACCTGGATCACCGTCCTTCCCTGTTGCACAAGGGCCGCGAGGATTCCGTCGATCCGTTCCTGATGGAGACCATCCAGCATAGAGGTCGCTTCATCAAGAATAAGAACCGCGGGATCCATGGCGAGGACCGCCGCAATAGCAAGCCGCTGGCGTTCTCCGCCGGAAAGGAATTGGGGCGGCCTCGCTTTAAGTTTTTCTAAACCCACCAGATCCAAAGCACTCTGCACCCGCCGCCGGACCTCCGCCTCGGCAAGTCCCAGATTTCGAGGTCCATAGGCTATGTCTTCTTCTACTACGGCCCCCACAATCTGTTCATCCGGATCCTGGGAAATCATCCCCACCCCTCTATGGATAGGGGGGCGATCCGTCTCTCGAGCAGGATCTAACGGTTCAGGACTGAGCCCATGGATGTGCACCGTCCCCGGAGGTGGCGAAAGGAGACCGGTAAGGCACCGCAAGAGGGTGCTTTTCCCCGATCCATTAGCGCCCAGCAGGGCAATCCGTTCTCCCGGCCCAATACTACAGCGTATTCCCCGCAGTTGCCAGGGGCCTTCATTTTCCTCCCTTACATCAGGGGAATTCTCACGGGAATAAGAAAAACTTAGATTCCGGATCTCGATACGGACCGTGCCGTTCATTCCGGTTAATTGAGAAGGAATAGTGATATGTTCCATATACTCCACGTCCCGGTCCCTACGGATCCAGGCGCAAAACTATAGTATGACAAAAGAGAGCGACCTGTCAATTAGGGAGCCCAATACCAGCGACTACCCAGCATCATGTGGAGTCCCTGGGAAAAACCATAGCTTCTCTAAATTTTTATTGTCCCCCTATCCACTACCATATTATTCGACACAATAACAGATCTTACTTCTTGCGGGGTATATGTCGAGCATCCTGTTATTAAAACCGCCACACCAACTTTACATAAGGAATCACATAGCTATCGGTGCTAGTATAGGTAATATACAAGGGGGTGCCATCGCTCAACCTATCCCCTCCGCCTCCTACATCCACTATTATAAGAGAAAAGGCTTCCACGCCGAGGACAAGGCCACTTTTCATTTCATCATCAAAGGGAAAAAGCTGTTGATACAGGCCATAGAGTTCAAAGGCGCCGGCGGAATTGGAAAGGAACTGGTTCTCCTGAAACACGGAACCCATACCAAGGCCGATTTTCCAGCAATTTTGCAAGGGGTCCCCAAAGGCATTTCCATTATACACTTCACCCCCAAAGAGAAGTCCCATATAAGTCGTAGGAAGCACCATGAGAACTTCGAGTGAGTCATAGGTATTTGGATCCTGAAGATACAGCTGAGAGGGGGCCACATAGTGCACTCCGTGGAGGGAGAGGAAATAACCACCACTCAACGTGGAGGGGGTATCCACCAGAGGAGCCACAAGGCCAAGCTGGAAATCATGCACCCGAGCCCCCGTGGTGATGGAGTTGCCAATCTTTAAGATAGTATAGTCCCCTTGTTCATCAAAATAATAAATCTCCGGAGGCTCAAGAGCATACATCCACGGATCAGAATCATCTATTTTCACGGTCCACCGCATGGTCCGGTATTTGTAGTGAAACTCGGGATACAAAGGTATAGGCAGATTCCAGCCAAACCATCGTTCCACATGGGAATTGAGGGGACTCCCATACAAATCCAGTTCCACCCCCCCATAGGTGACGCCGGTCTTTACCGAAAGATCCCGGGCAAAAATCCCCCATGGGTCGAGGAGCTTATCAGTAAAGATAGAGAAAATTCCCCTCCATCCAAAGATGTTATTGATCTCTAGCTGGGTCCGAAAAAAGAAGGGATTGTCCCGTTCCGTTATTGTGTCCGTAAGTCCCGACTGGCTCAAGTCATCCCGGTACCATATGAGAAAATTGGCACTCCCTGTTACCGCCCCTGAAATCTGGGCATGAAGCGAAGGAAGGGCCGTTAAGAAGAAACCCATTAATAAGAGAACTGAAAAAACAACACGGCTGCTTCGAGGCATAGATTCAACCTCCAGGGCCAAAGGGTATCGTTTGCCCCTAGCGAATAGCTAAAGGCCATGAGCCCCCAGTCTGATATGGTTCATCGCCACCTCCTTCTTTATTACCCTTAAGGTTCTTGCTTCATAAAAAAATCGGTATCTTTTTTCACGATACTACGATTATTTTTAAATGCTAGCTTAGACGTCCCCCTGGTAACCATCACAGAGAGATCTCTTTCTTTATGGAGATTTTGTAAAATTTTTATAACACATTTTATAAAAAAAACAAGTTTTACCATGTCTTTATTTTGAAATAAAAAGGCCTTAAAGAAAGGGCTTTCACAATTATTTAAATCTGGTTATGATACAGTTAATCTATCTCTAAAGACAAGCATACCTTTTTACAACAGTTTGAAAAAAGGCACAAAACATCATGCAACAACACAAAAAATGGTCTTTCCCTTCTCCTCGGTGGAAACAGACCTTATACGCCACCTGGATAGCCGAACTGCTGGCCCTTACCGGTTTTTCTACCTCGAGTCCTATTATCCCCTTCTTTCTAGAAGATCTGGGAGTCAAGGACTCAGGGCAGTTGAAATTTTACACCGGCATGGTCCAGTCCCTGCCCGCGATAGCAATGGCAGTAATGGCTCCCCTCTGGGGCGCCCTGGCGGACCGGAAGGGCCGTAAACTGATGCTCCTTAGGGCCATGTTTGGGGGGACCATCCTCGTTGCCTTGCAGGGGCTTTCCCAGACCCCCGAACAACTCCTGGTTTTTAAAACCCTGCAGGGGGCGGTAACAGGAACCATCGCGGCAGCCATGGTACTCGTAGCATCCATTAGTCCCGAGAAAGAACGGGCCTACGCGTTGGGGCTCCTCCAGATGGCCGTGTTTCTCGGTAACTCCCTGGGCCCCCTCCTTGGAGGATATATATCCGATAGTTTTGGACACCGGATAAATTTCTTTATTACCGCCTTTTTACTCTTCCTCGGAGGATGCATCGTCCTTTGGGGAACCGAGGACCCCTTTATACCCCCTCAAAAACAGCAAAGCGCCCCTAAGGGAAAAAGGTTCTTTTCTCTCCGTTCCCTGCCAGCGCCGACCCTATTCACCATCATCACCCTGCTTGCCATCGTGGCCATTGATCAGATTGCAGGGAGTATTACCGCCCCCTTTCTCCCCTTGTTCATCAAAAACCTATCCCCTGATGGAACCCGGGTGGCTTCCGATACGGGTCTTATCCTGGGTGTGGGGGCCCTCACCAGTTCCATTGCGGCCGTATGGATCGGAAAAATAAGTTACCAGGTAGGATATCAGCGGCTTCTGTTGGGCTGCCTTCTCGGGGCCGCCTGTACCACCATTCCCCAGGCCCTTGTCACCAACCGCGGTCAACTCCTTGTTCTTCGGGCGTTAAGCAACTTCTTTCTGGGGGGGACCATGCCGACGGTAAATGCCCTCCTTACGGTATATAGTCCGCCGGAAAAACAGGGCAGCCTCTATGGGATCCGCAGTTCCGTTGCTTCCATAGGAGCGGCGGTCGGCCCTCTCCTTGGTTCGGTCATCGCCATTGGCATCGGCTTTCGCGGAGTCTTTGTCGCTACGGGGGCTATCCTTGGCGGCGGGGCCCTTGCCCTGAGGTGGTACGTCCGGGGAGCCCAAGTGAGGATCCGTTCCTCCACCGAAGAAAAACCGGAGGCCCTCCCTAAAAAGGGGTAGAGCCAGGGGGCCATCTATAAAACAAAAGGGGGTGTGCTGGCGCCATTCCACAATGTGGTAGCCCCTTCAGGAAAGGGGCCGCCGCCGTCTCTTTTCATATATATACAAAAGAGGATACACCCAATTCCTCTACAAATTCTTAGGCCGGCCATCCCTAAAGATGAGAGCATTATTAGAGGGAAGAAGCGGACTTACCTCTATTCCTCTTTCGATTTTAGAACCGAGAGGAAGGCGCTCTGGGGGAGTTCCACCTCACCCACCATCTTCATGCGCTTTTTCCCTTCCTTTTGTTTTTCCAGCAGTTTTCGTTTCCGGGTGATGTCTCCCCCATAGCATTTGGCGAGTACGTCCTTTCGGTAGGCATTCACCGTTTCTCGGGCGATAATCTGGCTTCCAATTGCCCCCTGGATAGGGATCTTAAACTGATGTCGGGGAATTTCATCCCGGAGCCGCTCACAGACAGTCCGGGCCCGTTCATAAGCGTTTCCTTTAAACACAAGTTGAGAAAGGGCGTCTACCGCCTTTCCATTGATAAGGATGTCCAGTTTTACCAGTTCCGTCGGTTTATACCCTATGATATCGTAATCAAAGGAAGCATAGCCCCGGCTTATACTCTTTAGTTTATCGTAAAAATCGAAGAGCACCTCCGCCAGGGGCATCTCGTAGATAAGTTCTACCCGTTTTTCGTCCAGGTAGGTCATATTGGTCTGGATTCCCCGCTTTTCGGTACAGAGGGTCATAATCGCCCCGAGGTACGTACTGGGCGTAATGATAGAAGCCCGAATATAGGGTTCTTCGGTAGCTTCGATCTGGGCCTCATCGGGATACTCACTGGGGTTATCGATATAGAGTTCCTGGCCGTTCTTAAGATGAATTTTGTAACGTACCGACGGGGCAGTAAAGATGATGGACTGGCCGAATTCCCGTTCAAGCCGTTCCTGGACTACTTCCAGGTGCAAAAGGCCAAGGAACCCACAGCGGAACCCAAAGCCCAGGGCCACCGAAGAGTCCTTTTCAAACACCAGAGATGCGTCGTTTAACTTTAATTTTTCCAGGCTATCCTTAAGTTCCTCGTAATCGTTGGAATCCACGGGGTATATCGACGAGAACACCACCGGCTTTACCTCTTTAAACCCCGGCAAAGGCTCCGCGCAGGGGCGTTCCGCATTGGTGATGGTATCTCCCACCCGAACGTCGCTCACGGTTTTAATACCCGCAATAACGTAGCCCACCTCTCCCGCACTCAGCATATCCCGTTCTTCCAGCACAATCTTAAAGATCCCCAGGTTTTCCACCTCGTATTCGGCGCCGCTGGACATAAGCCGGATCTTCATACCCCGCCGGAGTTCCCCATCAAACAGGCGGATATGCACCACCACGCCCCGGTAGGGATCATAGTGACAATCAAAAATAAGGGCCCGCAGAGGGTTTTCCGCTGCCCCCTTCGGAGCCGGGATGCGATGCACAATCGCTTCAAATAGTTCATCTATCCCGATGCCCTGTTTTGCAGAAACCAGGAGGGCATCCCGGGAATCGAGCCCCAGGTCATGATCTATCTGAAGCTTCGTGTTTTCGATATCCGCGGCGGGCATATCGATCTTATTGATGACCGGAACAATTTCCAGGTTATGTTCCAGGGCCAGGTACATATTCGACAAGGTCTGGGCCTGCACCCCCTGGGTAGCATCGATAACCAGCAGGGCCCCTTCGCAGGAACTGATGGCCCGGGAAACCTCGTAGGTAAAGTCCACGTGGCCAGGGGTGTCCACAAAATTAAGGATATACTCTTTTCCGTCCAGGGCGGTATAGGGAATGGTCACGGCCTGACTCTTAATAGTGATTCCCCGTTCCCGCTCAATATCCATATTATCCAGGATTTGGTTTTGAAAATTGCGCTCATCCACGATACGGGCCTTCTGGATAAGCCGATCTGCCAGGGTGCTTTTCCCGTGATCGATATGGGCGATAATACAAAAATTGCGGATCCTACTGATATCGTTCATATGGCCGGACTATAGCGTACTTTTGGCGATTACTCAACCCAGCGGCCTCTAAAGCTCCTCCTACAATTAAAATAGGCCCTCCCTCCCAGCGACCGATGTGTCAGGAAAAACGGGAGCCTCTTATGCGTCACCTGAACCAGGTAACCAGCACTGTGGGTGAGGAGGGACCTCATATCACAAGTCTAGGCCTTTTCCAATTGGGAAAGCCGCTTTAACAGTTCTTCATGGGAAAAGGGTTTTTGCAAAAAATCAAAATGGTTAGGGGGAGTAAAAAGAGAAAGTTCCTTCGGCTTGTTTTCATTTTCATAACCTGAAATGAACAAAACCTTAAGATCGGGGTTTTTTTGTAAAAGACGGTCCGCTAGTTCATAGCCCCCCATATGGGGCATTACCACATCGGTGACTAACATAAAGGCTTTTTCCTTTTCTGCCAGGATGAGGGCTTCTCCAGCGTTGGAAGCTTCTACCACTCGATAGCCCCACTTTATCAGAAGGCGAGCAATAAGGGCCCGCAAGAAATCATCGTCTTCCACCAGTAAAATAGTGCCCGTATGGGTTTCTGGCTTTTCGATAGGAGATGATTCCGGGACCAGAGAAGCACCACTTGCAACATGGGGGAAATATAAAGAAAAAACAGTACCCCTTCCAACGGTGCTATCCACGGTGATATGCCCTCCATTTTTAGTAACAATGGCATACACCGTAGACAAACCCAACCCTGTTCCATTGTTTTTCTTTTTAGTGGTAAAAAAGGGCTCAAAAATATGGGACAAATTTTCTCGGGGAATTCCGCAACCGCTGTCTTTTACGGAAATACGAACCCAATCACCCGGTGAAAGGCAAAGGGGACTGCCTGTCCCATCACAATGAATATTAGCGGTTTCAATAACAATAGCCCCTTCTCCATCAATCGCATCTCGAGCGTTAACCACCAGGTTAACAATAACCTGTTCAAATTGACCAGGATCCAGAGAGATATAGGGAGATTGGGCTTCGAGGTAATAGGTAAGACGGATGGTTTCAGGGATAAGCCGATCTATCATTTTCCGTACCGTTTCCAGGGCGTGATGCACATTGATAAGCTGATTTTCCACAGGCTGCTTCCGTGAAAAGGTTAAAAGCTGTCGAGTAAGGCTGACGGCCCGCTGAGAAGCCGCCACAATTCCATCTACCTCTTCTTTGAGCAGGGGATTATCTTTGACTTCCTCCAGAAGAAGATTACTATACCCCATGATGGCGGTAATGATATTGTTAAAATCATGGGCGATCCCTCCGGCCAGGCGCCCCAGGGCTTCCATTTTCTGGGCCTGCAGAAGTTGGCTTTCCAGTTCTTTATAGGCAGTCATATCGACCACATACCCCTGAATGGTTTGTTCTTCGGTAAAAGGGTCCCGAAAAACCGAAAGGGTCATAAGCACCGACAGCGGTTCTCCGCCTTTTGGCATGAGTTCCATTTCTTTAGTTAAAGGATTTCCCTCTTTTTTTAAAGATTCTATCATTTTTCCAAGGGTACCCTTCTGAAGAACGAAATCATACAGCGAAGTCCCCTTTAATTCTTCCTTACTACTACTTCGGATAAGATTAATAAAAGTGGCATTACAATCCACAATAAGCCCTTTGCTCGTCGCAATAAAATTAGCGGTAGGGGCTTCTTCAAACAATTTTCGATACCGTTCTTCACTCCGTTGGAGCCGCAACTCCATCTCGTGCCGGTACAGGGCCAGTTCAATTACAGTACGCAGTTCCCTATCCTCAAAGGGTTTCACGATGTACCCAAAGGGAAAACTCTCTTTTACCTGGTTCAGGAAAGGGTCATCCGTATAGGCAGTAAGAATTACCACTGGAATATGGAAACGGGTATAAATAATACGGGAAGCCTCAAGGCCATTCATGGATCCCTGCAACTGGATATCCATCAGAACAAGCTGGGGTTTCTCCTGCTCACAGAATTCGATGGCCTCTTCAGCCTTTGAAAAAATACCTCCCACCCGATAGCCATACCGTTCAAGATGACGTTTTATATCGAGGGCCACAATATGTTCGTCTTCGCAAATAACAATAGAAATCTCGTGATTCTCCATAACCTTTTGTATTCCATTTCCTATTATTTTACTTGAGGACTATCAGCAAGGGTCCCCTCTTCCTTTCCCTGTACTTTTACACATCCTTTATAGTGCCTGTTCCAGGGCTCGTTGCAAATCCAGAAGAATAATAAAGCCCCCTTCTCCCTTTCCAATTCCAGCGATCAATGTTCCATCTATTCTATGGCCAATAGAAGGACGTTTATCGATTTGATTTTCCGACAGGGTAAGTACTTCGTACACCTTATCGGTAATAAGGCCCGCCGAAACCATCTCTTTATTAAGAGAAAGTTCCACAATGAGTACCACGAACTCTTTTGTAAGATCCGTCTCTCCTATCCTCAGGATCCGCCGTAAATCCAGTACCGGCACCACGGTCCCCCGGTGATTCATAACCCCTCGAATAAAATCGAGGCTATGAGGAACCGGAGTTATGGTAGCACCCTCCAGGACTACCTCGACCCCAGCCACAGGAATACCGTATTGTTCCCCTTCGCATTCAAACGTAACATAGGTAATCTCTCGAGCCATAAAAGCCTCCACCCCCTCTCCAAGGCCATCTTATCGGGGTTCCCCTGGCCCCCTCAAAGGCACGAATAACTCCGAACAACTTCAACTATCCTATAATCTTCTTTACCACCGCCAGTAGTTTTTCCGCATTAAAGGGTTTTACAATCCAGCCGGTGGCGCCCGCTTCTTTTCCTTCATTCATTTTACTTCCCTGAGATTCAGTGGTAAGCACAATAATGGGAAGGAATTTGAACCGTTCATGCTGACGAATCTTTTTAATAAGGGTAATCCCATCCATGTTGGGCATATTGATATCCGTAATCACCAGGTCTACCCTATCCATTTTTTCCAGCACCGACAGACCCTCTAGGCCATCAGTGGCCTCTGCAATCTCATAGCCATCCTGCTGAAGAATATACACAATACTCTGGCGTATCGCCGTGGAATCATCCACAATTAGAATCTTTTTTGCCATACCGGACCTCCCTGTTGGATATTACTGAGTAAAACGGAGCACTTCTCCTGCAATTTTTTCGAGAGGAAGCACCACATCGACTCCCCCTGCCTTAATCGCCTCCTTAGGCATCCCAAAGACCACACAGGATTGCTCATCCTGGGCAATCGTATAGGCCCCCGCATCATGGAGTTCCTTCATACCCCGGGCGCCATCGTCCCCCATGCCGGTCATAATTACCCCGATCGCGTTTTTCCCCGCGTAGCGGGCGGCGGACCGAAACAATACATCCACACTGGGCCGGTGCCGACAAACAAGGGGCCCGTCTTTTACTTCTACATAATAGCGGGAACCGGCCCGTTTTAACAGGGTATGACGATTCCCCGGTGCAATCAGGACCCGCCCTCGCAGCACCGTATCGTTATCTTCCGCTTCTTTCACGGTAATTTTGCAGAGACCATCCAACCGGTTAGCAAAGGCCCGGGTGAAATGCTCAGGCATATGCTGAACGATAACCATGGCGGGGCCATCCTGGGGAAACATAGAAAGAAATTCCCGCAATGCTTCCGTTCCCCCTGTTGAGGCTCCTACCACCACCACTTTTTCGGTGGTTTCTATAAAAAGATGTCCCCGATCTGGCCTAGGAAGCATCACATCGGCCGTTAATTTGGGCTGGACCGGCGGAACCGCCGTCATTCCTAAAGGAAGCTTGCGGAGCCGGGCCCGGTAGGCCGCTTTAACCACATCACAGAAACGAATCTTCGATTCTTCCAGGAATTGCTTTGTCCCCAGTTTAGGTTTCTGAATGATATCGATGGCCCCAAACTCCAGAGCCTTAAGGGCATTCTCACTGCCCTCTTCGGTTTTAGAAGAACAAATTACCGTGGGAATGGGATCTGGTCGGGACATGATTTCTTTGAGAAAGGTAATTCCATCCATTCGGGGCATTTCGACATCCGTGATAATCACATCGGGCCGTTCTTCTTCAATCTTTTTTAAGGCGAAGATGGGATCCGAAGCCACCCCACTTACCTTTATGTGAGGATCCGATTCCAGGACTTCTCGGAGGGTTTCCCGCACAATAGCTGAATCATCCACAATCAATACTTTAATGATAGGAGCATTCATTCGTTATTACCTCTTCTGGTAAACCGTGGGGAACAGAGCTACCAACGGTAGATCAAAGCCCGTAATAGTTTCCGAGTGCCCTAAAAAAAGGAATCCCCCCGGCACAAGGGTTTCACAGATTTTCTTAAGGATATCCTCCTGCACCTTTCGTTCAAAATAAATGATCACATTTCGACAAAACACAATATCAAAATAGGCTTTCCAGGGATATCGTTGTTCCATCAAATTAAGTCGCTCAAAGCGAACCTTTTCCCGCAGTTCCTTTTTAACCCGCACCAGGGCCTGGCTGGGATCCTTGCTTTTAAGGAAATACCGCTTTTTATACTCATAGGGGAGAAAATCAATGCGTTCAGCCTCATAAATGCCTTCAATAGCCTGTTCTATGGCCCTATTTGAAATATCCGAAGCTACAATCTCATAGGAAAAAGCCGGGCTACTTCGGCGATATTCTTCCATTACAATCGCAATCGTATAGGGTTCTTCTCCCGTGGCACAACCGGCAGACCAGACTCTGAGGGGACGCCGGAGGTTTTCACAGAGTTCCGGTAGACAGTTTTGTAGTAAAACATCAAAATGGTCTGCCTCCCGAAAAAAATCGGTTTTATTGGTAGTAACCGCATCGATCATGTGGGGAAGTTCCTTTTGTTTCCCTTCCTCGCTAAAAACAAAGTCAATATATTCTCCATAGGAAGTAAATTGATGGAGCCGAAGGCGTTTATACAAACGACTTTCGAGCATAATCTTTTTCGCCGGGGGCATGCGAATCCCCAGTTCCTTTTCCACAAAAGAACTTAATATCCTGAATTCTTCTTTGGTCATGGGAACGACCGGAGAAACATCAAAAATAGAAAAGGTCCCCGAATTTGTGTCCTGCGCCACCATAGAATTCGTTATTTAGCTTCCTCCATTTTTTGAGAATACTGGCACAAGCGGGGAATATCGATAATAAGGGCAATACTGCCATCCCCCAGAATACTTGCCCCTGAAAAAATCGGTACATTTTTAAAAAGGGGACCGAGGGGTTTAATAACCGTCTAATTATCCCCAATAACCTGATCCACCACAAAGCCAATTCGTTTTTCCATCAAGGTTACCACCACTATCTGTTCAATGTCGGGCACCTCGCCCTCGATATCCAGCACTGTCCTGAGGGTAATAAAGGGCAGGATCATATTTCGATAACTGAGCATGGCCCGATGTTTTTCCAGATTACTCCGCTCAACGGAGGCAATTTCAATACATCCATCTACCGCCGAAAGGGGAATGACAAAATTCTCCCGCCCTATGCGAACCAGAAGCCCGTCAATAATGGCGAGGGTAAGGGGGATCCGTAACGTTACAGTGGTCCCCTTACCCTGGGAGGACTCAATACTCACCATACCGCCCAGGGATTCGATATGGCGCTTTACCACATCCATACCCACACCCCGGCCCGAAACGCTCGTGACCTGGGAAGCGGTAGAAAAACCAGGGGCAAAGATACACTGGAAAATTTCCTCATCCGAATAATTGGCCCCCCCATTCAAAAGCCCCTTTTCAATAGCCTTTTCAAGGATCCTTTCCCGATTAAGGCCTGCCCCATCGTCACTTACCTGAATAAGCACATAGGCCCCCGAATGAAAGGCCGAAAGCCGAATGGTTCCCCGGAGGGGCTTTCCTCGGGCCTGGCGATCCTGGGGCTTTTCAATACCATGATCCACACTGTTGCGAATAATATGTACCAGGGGATCGTTCAATTTTTCTATTACCGTTTTATCAAGTTCCGTATCGCCCCCTTCGGTAACAAGATCGATCTCCTTACCCAGTTCCTGAGAAAGGTCCCGCACAAGCCGCCGGAACCGGCTAAAGGTAGTACCAATGGGGAGCATCCGAATTCCCATGGCCGTATCCCGCAACTGAGCAACCAGGCGTTCCATCTGCTCCGAAAGGGATAGGAGGTTCGCATCCCGAATTCCTGAGGAAAGGCTTGCCAGGCGGGCCTGGAGGGTAACGAGTTCTCCCACCAGGTCTACGAGGGTATCGAGGCGCTCGCTCGAAACCCGGATGCTATTGGTAACCAGTTCTTGCCGTTCCCTTACCTGTTTAAGGTGTTCCTGTTCCAGAAGGGCGCTGCGCACATCCTCCTCGGAAACAAGATTTTTTTCTACCAAGAGTTCCCCTAGGCGTTTCTTTTCAGCCTCTAAAGATTCTATAGTGGTGGGGGACGTTACTCCCCGTTCCACTAGAATTTCCCCGAGCCGTTTTACATTCCCTTCTCCTTCTTTCTCTTTTTCGGGTACGGGGACCCTTTCAATCTTGATGTCCGCCCGATCTTCTACAAAGATAAACACATCCCGGATGGCATCTTCCCCTTTATCGGTGGTCAACGTAATATCCCAGCCCACAAAACATTCTTCTTCATTCAATGATGATAGGGGAGGAATGTTCTGCTTCCGGGCTATAAGCGACATGGTTCCCAGACGACTTAACTCATCGAGAATCAAAAGCAGATGAACCCCGCTTTTAAAAATATCCCGATGGGGAAGGAACTGGATCCGATAGGTTTCTATAGAACCATGAGGAGTACCCCCCGGGACAGTACCGGTTTCAGAAAGAGACGGGGTGTTACCGGCGACGGCAGAAGAAGCATGGCTGGTATCGACTACAGCAGAAGCCCCACCGGGGCCTTCTGCAGACTGGACATTCCCTTCCGTGGGAGGGACGTTTAGAACTGTTGTTTTTTCCCCACCTTTCTTTTGTGAAAGCTCTTCTATATGCTGTTTGAATCGCTCTGCAAAGGCCAGGGCCTGTTCCAGCACCTCCTGCTTTTCTTCCTTAAGCAGTTCCTCGATAAAATCCCGGGCCTCTAGGGTCATGGAAATAAAGGTCTTATCGGGCACGAAGGCACCCTGCCGAAGAAGCTCCATGAGGGATTCCATTTCGTGGGTAAAATGGGCTATTTTTTCAAAACCAAACATGGAGGCCGAGCCTTTAATAGTGTGCATGGTCCTAAAAATACTAGCAATTACCTCTGCGTTTGTGGGGTCCTGTTCCAATTCCAAAAGGGTGTCTTCCAGTTGGGAGAGTAATTCTACGGCCTCCTCTTTAAAGGCCTCCTTAAATTTCTCTATCATAGAAATCCCCTTTATCCTTTCTGGATCGCACACCAGGCCTTCGATTCTTCGGTGAGTGGATCACAGAGAAATCCACTGAGTTCGATGTTCCGATAACAACCGGGGGATACCTTCCCCGTGATGGTAAAACGAATACCCCGGGATTGAGCCTCTTTATGGGCCGCATATAAAAGTTGAATGATGGGAATATCGATTTCTTCTACCAGCGTCAGATCTACGGTTATGTTCTGAAAGGAATCAAAGGCTTCGAGCAAGGACTCCTTACAGTGCCGGGCCCGGGAGATATCAAGGCTCCCTTCCCATTGTAGCATTTCCACTTCCTCGTTGGTATTCATAGAAATAAGTATAAGGGATACCGAAGAAAGTGCAAGGGAAAAGAGAAAGGTATCTTCCCCTTAAAGAGGAGCCCCATGGTTGTTTATAAATATGTGCTTTTCAGCGGGCTTCCCAGGAGTATGAGCCTTATAATGTATCGGTGGTCTCAAGATACACGGGAATGCGCATGGAAGACTCTAAATAGCCCATCTTTTTCTTTTTCACCGTCACATCAAGATAGGCCACCTTGTTTTCCTTATCTACTTCAAGGCCATGAATAGCAAGGCTGTCTTGAGGCGTAAGGCCCATTTCATCGGCCACCGACCCCCGAACAACCCGTTTTACGGTATATCTTTTTACAAACAATTCCTGACCAATATATTCAAGATTAAACCCAAAGAGGGGGGCTATCACCCGCTCTTTTATGTCCTTCTCCAGGGCTTCCAGGAAAGGTGTCTTCGGTCTTTTAGAAAGCTGGAGTATATAAGACTCTCCTTTTATGTCTTCTACACGTATTAGCTCCCCCGGCTGTCGTTCATAGAGGATTTCCTGGGTTCGTCCTATTCGGTTTTCTGCACCTGACAAGTCCGCCGTCGAAATATGCCGAATCATCGTATCTTCCGTAAAGCGATAGTCCCGTCCCGAAGAAGCAGGAAATAGATACTGGAGTCGTAATCCCTCGCGACTTTCTTCTACCGAAAAACCAAGCCAGGGGCGTTCCGCCATCCCCCCCTGGAGCATAGCGGGAAGGGCATACCGTAGCCAACGGAGGGGGATCATAAAGTTAATTCCCTCAAACTGTTCAATTCCTGCAAAGACGACCCCCAGGAGGTTCCCCTTTTCATCCACCACAGGGCCCCCTGAATTCCCATGGTTAATTGCCGCATCAAGCTGATAGACCGTTCCTATCTGCAGCAAACGCCGGCTGGTAGAGGAAATAATGCCGGAGGTCACGGTTTTCTCGAGTCCCGCCGGGGATCCTATGGCGTACACCCGATCCCCCACAACAGGATCTTTAGCAGGAAGAATGGAAAACACATAGGAAGGAGTAACCTCCGCCTTGATCACCGCAAGGTCAAGGAAATAATCGTACCCCACGACCCGGGCAGGAATGCGGGGAGTCGATGCATCTCCCAGACGGATATACAGGCGGGAATACCCCTTATACGAGGGATCTACCTCGCTTTCTATTACATGGTAATTGGTAACCAAAAGTCCTGAAGGATCGATAAAGAAAGCAGAACCGACCACCCACTCGGGGACTCCCCGGCCCTTTTCAAAGCGGATACCCCGATCGACAATAACCGTGGCCACCCCCTGGATCATCTCAGGGGGAGATTCAGGGAGAAAAAGGGAAGCCTTTTCTTCTTTCGATATGACGGGCCCCTTCCCCTTTGATTCCATCCAGGAATACAGATACCGGGCAAGGGACCGACGCTTTTCTTCCAGGGCTTTAGTAAAGAAGGGCTCTATTTCTTCGGTTGGTATCGAAGTATTTCCCTCAGATTGATCCAGAATCGTCACCAACGTAAGGAAAGCTTCGAGGTTTTTACCCTTGGCGAGTTCTGCCCGGGCCTTTTTCAAAGAAAGGATAACTATTTCGGGAAAATCTTTAGGAAGCCTCTTGATTTCTGACAGGGATCGATAATACGAAAGAGCCTCTTGCCAGCGCTCTTCCTGAAAAGCCGTCATAAGGGCCTGCTGTAAGCCTTGTATCGCTTTTTCGGAAAGGGCCGAAACCTCATCGAGGTCTTCCTGAGAAAGGTTATATTGATACCGCACTGCTCCCAGGAGGTAGATGGCTCTCTGCGGATCCCTTTCTACCATATTCCGCAGTTCCTGGAGCCGTAATTCCCAGACAGGGGAAGCAGGCTCGGAGGGAGGAGAAGAGGTACAACTGCCATACACAAGAAGAAGTATTCCTATAAGAATAAGAACTATGTTTTGAACTCGTCTTTTATCCATTCTTATTTTCCCATCGGTATTGTTTCAACATACGTTGTTTCTCGGTACCCATCTCGATCCAGATCCCAGGATTTTATAAGCCACCCATCACGGAAAAACTCTTCCCCATATTCATACAGGCCATCCCCATCAAAATCGGCTTCTAGAAGACTTTCCCGTCTCTCTGATTGATCGCTGGCGGGGCTGTTATAAAAATACCGCTTTTTCGTTTCCATCCGCCCATCCTGATCAGTATCAAGGGTTTCTCGTACCGGCAGCCCCCTCTCATAAAAGGTCTCCCGGAGAATTTTCCCCTCGTAGGTCTCGGTGCTCCGTTGAATCACCCCAACCTGGACCTCAAGTTTCTCCCATGAACCTGGCATAAGGCTCCCCGGTCGAACAACTGTAACCGCAAAAGACCAGAGGCTCCGCTCCGTAATCCTCGGGAGAGGGTTTTCTAAGGAGGGGTAACGGAAAACCGTCCCTTTTGCATCCCTAAAAAGAGGCATAAACTGAAGTGGGGCCCATTGAAACTCCTCAGGATTGAATAGGTATCCCCTGTTCTCCACCTTTGCCTGTCCAATGCGGGGGTACGTCTGCCATTCCAGTTCTACCCAGGTTTGTTCTGTCTCGCTAAAGGGCAGAGCAAAGGCTTCTAGCCGCGTTTTTTCTCGTTCCGGCTTTTCCGTGCCTTTCCCCTCAAACCTCACTCGGGCTCGCTGGGGGATGTCTTCGTCACTCCACACGATAAGTTCAGCTATTCCATCCTGATCTGCATCATAGGAATAGATGCTCAGCATCCCCTTCGTATAGGTAAGCTGAATCTCTGACCACCCATCTCCATCAAGATCTTCCGTTATCACTCCGGAAAAACTCTGTAGCCTTTCTAAGAAGAGGCTCCGAGAAGTTTCTCCACGGAGAGCACTCCACAGAGATTCGAGCACCTTTTTTTCTATCCTCTCGCTAGTAAACAACTGTTCAATGCCGATGGTTTCATCTATTGCTCCATAGAGGACCAACAGAGGAAGGGCTTCCGCCGTAAGTCTTTGCTGAACCCGATAACGTTCTAGGGCCTGAATTTGTTCAGAACGCTGAGAGAGAAAGGGGACCAGACGCCATAACAGTTCGGCATCAAGATCCCACAGGACACGACGACGCTGATAGATCCGTTCCAGTATTTGCCGCTCCAAGGGAGAAGGATTTTGTTTGTTTATCCTCTGAGCGGCAAGATAGACAAAACGCACGTCCTGAGGATACCGTTGCAGAGCTTGATCCAAAAGAGAAAAAGCTTCCCGGGAATTTCCATTTAAAAAAAGGGCCTGACCGGAAAAATACAGGGTATCTGCCGTAGAAGGGAGCCTTCGCAGTATGGTAAGGGCCGCCGCGTAATTTCGCAGACGTATCCACACCTGGGCATGTAAAAGAAGGGCCTCCTCCGGAGTATACAAGGCCCAGCGCTGAATTTGCTGTGCCTTCTCAAGATAGGTCAGCACCTTACCTACCGGCTCGCCCATTTTCAAAAAGAGGAGCGCAGAAAGGTAGTTAAAATCGGAAGAGACTTCCCCAAAGGCAGCGCCCTGTTCAAAAATTACCCGAGCTTCGTTCCATCGTCCTGCTTCAATTTCCCTGAGGGCGTGCTGAACATATACCATGGCAAGGGAATTTTCAAAGCTCTGGGCAGGAACATAGACCCCGAGGCCCCCCCATCCCAAAAGAGTCATGATAAAAATGACACGAACCGGAGACCTCATGGTTTTTCCATCCTACAGAAACAGAACCTTTGGGGGCTTACCTCCCTTCGTCGGATTCCTGGCCAGAGCTACGGGGGGGCAACCCAAGTAATTCCCGTACTTCATCATCGGTAAGAGTTTCCCGACGGATAAGCTCTTCGCTTAATTTTTCAAGTTCCTGCCGATGCTCCGTAAGAAGGGCAAGGGCCTTGTTCAGGCCTTTCTCAAGGATCTGACGCACCGCCTTATCTATCTTTTCAGCGGTCTGTTCAGAATAATCCTTGTGTCGTGCTATTTCTTTTCCCAGGAAGATAGGTTCTTCCTCCTGGCCATAGGCTACAGGCCCCAATTCTTCCGACATACCCCATTCACAGACCATGCGCCGGGCCAAATCGGTAGCTTGCTCAATATCCTGCTTTGCACCGGTAGTCGTATCGTTATAAAAAATCTTTTCTGCGGCCCAGCCTCCATACATGATGACAATCCGGTCTTCGATCCAGGAACGGCTTCGGCTATAGCTATCCTCTTCGGGGAGAGACATGGCCATACCCAGGGCCCGTCCATGGGGAACGATCGTTACCTTATGCAGGGGATCCGCATTTTTCAGGTAATAGTGGAGCAGCGCATGTCCCCCTTCATGAATGGCGGTCATCCGGCGCTCCTTCTCTGACATCACCAGGGACTTGCGGGCGATACCCATGAGAATTTTATCCCGGGCTTCTTCAAAATCGCTCATTTCCACATAAGATTTGTCTTTACGGGCCGCAAACAGGGCCGCCTCGTTCACCAGGTTTGCAATATCGGCGCCACTTGTCCCCGGCGTAGCCCGGGCAAGCCGGGCAAAGTCGACGTCGGAGCCGAGGGGAACCTTACTCGCATGGATGCGGAAAATCGCCTCCCGTTCCTTTATATCCGGCATGGCCACCACCACCTGTCGATCGAATCGGCCGGGTCGGAGGAGGGCCGGGTCCAGAACGTCCGGCCGATTAGTGGCCGCAAGGATAATAATCCCATCTTTTGAATCAAAGCCATCCATCTCGACAAGCATTTGGTTCAGGGTCTGTTCCCGCTCATCGTGGCCTCCCCCATAGCCGGCCCCTCGGGTACGACCCACCGCATCCAGTTCATCTATAAAAATGATGCAGGGAGCATTCTTCCGCCCCTGTTCAAACAGGTCCCGTACGCGACTCGCCCCCACTCCTACAAACATCTCCACAAAATCAGAGCCCGACATATGAAAAAAGGGCACCCCCGCTTCGCCTGCCACCGCCTTCGCAAGGAGGGTTTTACCCGTACCCGGCATACCCACCAGGAGCACCCCCTTGGGGATACGGGCCCCCATACGGGTAAATTTCTGGGGATTCTTTAAGAAAGAGACCACCTCCTGCAGTTCGTATTTTGCCTCTTCCTGACCTGCCACATCCGCAAAGGTGACCCGCTTTCCCATGTCCAGATACCGCTTTGCCCGGCTTTTCCCGAACTGGAAGGCCTTATTTCCTGCGCCTTGGGCATTCCGGTACATGAGCCATATAAAGGTAAAGCCAATAATCCAGGGGAGTAATTCCATGACAATAGCCAGAGGAGAAACACCGCTTACCGCCCCGGTCACTTTAACGCCATTCTCCCGAAGAAGGGGCAATAATTGGGGATCATCATAGGGAATAAGGGTTTTAAAGCGAGTGAGGGTTCCATCGGCACTACGAAGAGATCCTTCGATAAGCGCTTTATCGGTAATTTTTACCGCATCAACCTCATTACGCCCCACATAGGTAAGAAAGGAAGAATAGGAAATTTCCTGAACTATAGGTTTATCGTCTCGTAAAAAATAGAAAGCAAAAAGCCCCAGGGTAATAATAAAAAACACCAGGGCAAACCGATTTCCCTTTCCCCCCTGCAAAGGACTCTGGGGAGGAAGTGGATTTTTATTGTCATCCGACATAGGACCCCCGAACGTGTATCAGTACTGGCATCGCTTCTTTTCCTTCAGTAAAAGAAGCATCCCGCTGCCAGACATGTACCTTTGAATGTATATCTAATACCAGATATCCTGCAATACCCTCAAGGTCTTCAAGTACAAACAAACGAAGGGCTTCATCTTTTTTCTTTCCCAGGAGTTCCCGAATAGTACGTTTTTTCCCCCGATACACAAGACGATCTTCCGGATAGGGGGAACGAATAAGAAGGGGTAGATACCCCACAAAAATCTCTGGATCCCCTCTTTTCGATTCTCCTTTTGGAATACCAGGGGTACCACTAGCCATCAAAGACCCTTCAGCAGAGAGTAAAGAAAGGGTAATGATCATTCCTTCGAAAGCATACGATCCCGGCGCATCAAGAGAGAGGGCTCCCCCTCTGCTCCATTGGGAACCCCAGGCAGTCTGGAGATACACATAGGGTCCCTCTTGCCATACCATACAGGGCCCAACCATGGCACGGGAGGGTTTTTCTTTAAGAAAGGCCCGAATTCCCTTTCGCCGTGGAACTGCCCCAGGGGACAACAGGGGATCAGGAGAAAAAAAACGGGCCCTTTTTCTTTTTTCTTTCCGCAGGATCCCATCGATCCCCTGGAAGAGGGCCTCTTCCTGCAACAGGGGAGGTAAATTCCAGAATACGTCCACCCTTGTTCGCCGGTCCCATCCCCGACATGCCGGCGTTTCAGGGAGGAACGGTAGCGCCGGTGCTGGATTTTCTTCCCAGGAAAGCTGGCGATGTACCTCTTGCGACAGGTAATCATACACCATTCGCTGGGTTTCTCCGAGGGAAAGAAGGTTATTCTTCCAGGAAGGGAAGTGGCTCTCTAAAACCGGCACCAAGAGATGTCGAATCGCGTTTCGTAAATAATGGATATCCTGGTTGGTGCTATCAGTTCGATAGGGAATTTTCTGACTAGCAAGATATTGCTCTATTTCGTTCCGTTCAAAGGTAAGCAAGGGACGAACAATGACGCCCCGCCGCAGGGGCATAGTCGAAAGGCCTGCCGGTCCTGAGCCCCGGAGGATCCGCATCAAGAGCGTTTCCAAGGCATCACTCTTGGTGTGGCCTAACACCAGAAAATTTGCCCGGACACGGTGGAAAATTTTTTTAAAAACCCTATACCGAAAATGCCGGGCCGCGGCTTCTATACCAGATCTTTTTTCTCGGGCCCACCGTTCTATACTTCCAGCCTGGATCTGTACCACCGTGCAGGGAATCTCTCGGCGTGCACAAAATTCCTTCACGAAGAGAGCATCCGCCCTACTTTCTTCGCCCCGCAGGTTGTGATTCACATGAACACAATGGAGCGTATATCCTAGTTTTACTTGAAGGTGCTGGAGAGCCACGAGGAGCGCCATTGAGTCAGCGCCCCCCGAAACTCCCACAAGAAAAGTTGTTTTTTCAAAGGAAACACTACTCTGGAGGAGATTGTCTTTCACAATCCGCTCAAAGCGGCCAACGTTCTCCTCCAGGTTCTTTACTTTCATGTCATGGCTACCTTTTTCAGACTTTTTTAAGAAGCCCCTCACAGAAACACAGTAGCCTGTAACACCGCAAAAGGGAAAAACTTCTTCCTTTTACATATCTATTTTCTTAGGACAACAACCCTTATCCTTTAACGTACAGGCCCGCCCCTATCCGCATTTTGTACTCTCTGAAAACTTGATAATTCCCTCCTCATAGAGAATTACGCTTTTGGAGCAGTTTCCGAGACAGCAGCAGCTTCAGGAGCAGCGGTTCCTTCTACCTTAGCAAATTTTACCGTCGCCACTACCATGTCAGGACTGGATAAGAACTTCACACCCTGAGGGGGAACCAAATCTCGTACATGGAGAGACTGGTTTGCACCCAGCCTAGAAACATCCACATCAATATGTTCAGGTAAGTCTTTAGGAAGACATTCCACCTCCACTTCATGGATGGGAACTTCCAGAATTCCTCCCTGACGAACCCCTTCAGCGGTACCGAGAATACGTACCGGCACTTTTGCATGGAGGGCCTTACTCTTTTCCACTTCGTAAAAATCCACGTGAACAAATTTGCCCGTCAGGATATCCCGTTGCAGGTCCTTAATAAAAACCTCATGCGAAACCCCATCAATGGACAAATTGATAAGTGTACTTTCAGAAATTCCCTTTATTCCTTTGGCAAATTCCAAGGTATTGAGTTCAATAGGGAAAGCCTTCCCTTCTGCCCCATACACTACCGCTGGAAGCCGACCATTCCGCCGAAGACGAGCCGCATAGCCGGATCCGAGACCGGTTCTTTTCTGGGCTGTAAGCACCACGTGTTCCATTCTTCTCTCCTTCGCTCCATCCGCATCCTGTAAAACAGGAAAATACCTGGGACGGCAGGATTCGAACCTGCGAATGCCGGAACCAAAACCCGGTGGCTTACCGCTTGCCGACGTCCCAAAGATTTCATAATTCTACTGTTGGATCATCCTGGACGTTCCCCGAATCATATACCTCCAGGATTCTCTTCTGTAGTTCCGCCCGAAACTCAGGATGAATAGGATGAGCCACATCCTTATATTCCCCTGAGCGGGTTTTCCTACTGGGCATCGCAATAAACACTCCGCTCTTGCCCTCAATGATTTTTACATTGTGAACGACAAAACAATCGTCAAATGTAACCGTCACGTATGCCTTTAACTTCCCTTCTCCGGCCACCTTCCGAATTCTGATGTCGGTGATCTCCATGGCGCATCTCCCCTTTTTTGGCCCAGGTATACTGTAGTACCATTGTACTACTGTACCTTACAAGCGCGCAAGAGGAAATGTTAATTCCACAAAATTCCATCGGGAAGAAAGCCACCGTGCCGCTTCCTGAGCATGCACCGTATCTTTAAAAACCCCAAAACAGGTAGACCCGGATCCGCTCATGCTTACAAACAGGGCTTCTGTTGTTTTTAGATCCCCTATAAGCCTTTGATATATTTCCTGGAAACTTCCCTCCGTTTCTCCCAAAAAAAGATTTAAAAAATCATTATAAAATGGCCAGCCCTCTACATTCCCTTCAAGGGCATCCTTTAAAGCCTGCTTTCCCAGGGGCTGAGAACAGGGAAGATCCCCCCTTTCTCGAGCCCTATCTAACATCCTGTACGCCCTGGCCGTATCACTGTGAATACCCGGATTCACCAGCACAATTGGCATATGGTATGGAAAAGGAAGCGGTTCTACTATTTCTCCCCGTCCCCGTACATATGCAGCGCCAGGCTCCAAAAAAAAGGGAACATCACTCCCCAGTCGGCTCGCCATATCCCATAACACTTCCCGGGGAAGCACCTTTCCACTCAGGCTCTCTAGCCCTTTTAACACCGCAGCCGCATCGGAAGACCCTCCCCCAAGGCCTGCACCGAGGGGAAGACGCTTTTCTATTTCAATCCGGACTCCCGCTTTCCACCCCGTAACGGCTCTAAAAAGAGATACTACCCGGCTTACAATGTTATCCTCCGGTGCTACCGGCCCTGGCATAACGACATCGCAGGCACCTTCCTTAGCACCGACCGTTAATCGAATGGTATCTCCCAACTCCAGGGCCAGGAAAAGGCTTTCAATCTCGTGAAAGCCATCCTCTCGGCGGGGTCCCACATGGAGATGAAGGTTGATTTTTGCCGGCGCCTTCCTTACTACTTCATACTCCATGGTAGGGGCAATTATACAGAAATCAAGCTCTTTGTAAAGGGGGTCCCCTGTATCTTACGAGACCAGTACCATGTCTGTTAAACAACCACTAGTTTATCTAAAATTACATTGACCATCCGCTCTTCACCCCCTATACTCATCTTTATGGAACAGTCATATGCAATTCTGTTAAAACAGGCCATAAAAGAAGTATTGGAAGAAATTGGATTTACAAATCTTACTTATACGCCAGTATCACCCATTTCCTTTAAAGACAAAAAGAACGAAGTCGTGGTATTAGTGGGAATCGTAGGAGGATGGAAAGGGCATATTCTGCTCATAATGCCCGAAACGATGGGAGCTTCTTTTACAACCTATCTTAACGCCCACCTCCAGATGGAAACTCCTTCTGGAGTTGATCCTGTAAGTTATCAACGGCATGCCATAGCAGAAGTGGCCAACCAAATAGCAGGAAGATTGGCAGGATTAGAATCAATAAATGGCATTGAAGTGCTTATTACTCCTCCAACGCTTATTGCGGGCAATGGTATTGACCCAGTACTTCCCCATATATCTGAAGAATGGGGGTATCAAATACAAGGGGAATTTGGTTACTTTTATTGCATTCTGGGAATAAAAAATCCATAAATTGAGATAAAAACCTGTTGACAGGAAGTAAATCTCTCCCTTATGTTTCAATGAGGATAGAGAGCCAGTGAGCTATAACAAGCCAAATCTTTTTTATATGGAGAATCGTATGGGTACCTACCAGACCATTGATACCGAGGAAACGCTCGAAGTATGGCCAGTCACCTTCGGGCAGGAAACGGATCTGCCATTCCCAGTGGCAGCATTTGATGATGACGACTACGACGAAGATTTTGAGGACGAAGATCTCGACGAAGACGAAGATTTCGATGATATGGATGATGATTTTGATGATGAAGATTACGACGAAGAGGACGATTTCGACGAAGACTTCGACGATGAAGAAGATGAGGACTTTGACGACGAAGACGAAGATTACGACTACGACGATGATGTAGATTACGACGATTTTGAAGAATAAGCTCTCCTGAGAACGCTTTTTCTACTGGTCAGGTACCTCTTACCTTTGGTAAGAGGTACCCCCAAAAATCCCCGCTACTCTCCACGAAAGCCCTTTTCGAAGATAAAGCCCCCTAAGGGAGAAGAAGCTATCACTCCTCTTCCTTCCAGATGACTGGGGCACCATTCCACAACCGTTCAAGTTCATAGAAAGAGCGGGCCCGATCACTCATAAGATGAATCACAATAGGTCCCATATCGATAAGGCTCCATTCATCATCCGCCGGAGAGCGGCGATGGCGATGCAGAATGGTAAGCTTTTTATTTGCCGCATATTCCTTGATGTATTTATGGAGCCCCTGCTGATGAGTATAACTTGTGGTGGTGGCAATAATAAAAAAATCAGTCCATGTGTTAAGGGATCGTAAATCCAGGACTACCACTTTCTGCCCCTTGTGTTCCACAAGAAGTTGCCCTAATTCTTTTGATGCCCCTTCATAATCAACGAACGACATACCTTCCATTAAAATCCTTTCCCAGTATTATAGTATAATCAGCCCGATACGTTTCAAGGCTTAATTCAGTGTTTTCTTCTGTGTTAGGCCGTTCCTGCACAATATTCGTACAACGAAGAAGACCAGAAAGCTGTTTGGTCATATCCGGATAGTTTGTTCTATCAATAATAAGGGTCTTTTCATAATCGTTCCGTTCCGCATTACCTGTGGAAATAACATCATAGCCAAACCCTTTCATGAGCTCTCCAGTTCTACGGGCTAACCCCGAAAGGGGAGTTCCGTTAAGAATTTCCAGGGTAAACACCCGATCAGGAATGTTACCCTCCTGTTGCCGCACCAGAAGAGACACATTCTGCCGTACCACCTCCCGGATTAATTCTCCTTCATACGAAGGGAAAAGCAACCTCTTTCCTGACACTTCCCGATACAAACCTGAAATTCGGTGCATAGCCACCCGTTCGGTATCTAAACGGAGCACCTCTGTTAATAAACGCTGTAAATGTTCGTCAGAAAGAGGGGTGACAAAGCAGGTTTTACTTACCTTCCATACCTCTGGTTGCTGCATAAAGGAAAATCGTTCTTGCAACCGGCGTAGCAGGGCGAGGAATATTTTACTACTCCGTTGTTCTGGGCTTTCTATTTCTTCCTCTGGCATTCGATAATTGAGGTATTGCAAGGTTTTAGCCCCATCAAGGGTGACTCTTCCTGTGGGAAGTATGATTTTCTTTTTTCCTCCTTCTTCATATTCTAGCTCTTGAGGAATAAAAACCGAAAGGCCATCCATAAGATCGACCAATTTAAGGAGCCGATCCTGGGAGAAAACCAGCGTAAAATGAAGGGGAATTCCCAGAAGGTTTGCCACTTCTTTCGTAAAAGGTTCTACATTCCAACGCTTATACAAAATATCAATACTATCTACCCGATTCAGGTTTTTTATAATGAGTCCTGTTTCCGGGGGGATATCGATGATTGCAGCCTTGCGGGTCGGAGGATAGTACATCAATACATAGGCAGACAACACCTGTTCTACCGCTTCTTTTTCCAGGATGAAAAGAACGTTGAGAACCTGTTCCTCTCCTATTATTTTTTCCATCGGATCGGTAGTGCTCGAAAGAACAACAACGACTACGCCCCCAATAACGAGAGAAACAATCAGCAGAAGCAACAGGACACTCCCTTCGATTTTAATGTGGGACATAGGTTTTCCCTCCCGTAAGCTGAGCAAGCAATTCCATACTATCCTCGTGGATCATGTGATTCTTTTGTTGCAAATATTGGATGTTTTCGAGAAAGACGGATCGAAAAAGGTCCTCCAGATGAGAAAAAGACCGCCAGCTTTTTGAAAAAGGAGAAACAAAAGGTCGGGACGGTTCTATCTTATCTGCTATGTAAAGAACCTGCGCCAGGGGCCCCATACGAGGATTCCCAAAAGTATGGGAACGAATGGCATCCAGGACTTCTTCATCGGTAATAGCAAAGGTTTTGCTCAGAAGCACCGCCGCCGCCCGCCCATGAAGAAGGGGGGGCTTTTTCTGTTCCAGGACCCCCACCGGAAAACCGTCTTCCTGGGCCAGCGAAATAAGCCGATCCGTAGAGAAGGCCTTGCACATATCATGACTTAGCCCCGCAAGGTAGGCCCTGGGGGCATCCAACCCAAAATGGGCCGCCATTTCACTGGCTAAAAGGGCCACATTTTTTGAATGAACATACCGCTCCCCATCAAGCCAGGATCGGAGCAGATCTTCTAAGAAGTCTAGAAGGGTCTCATCGAGGTTACCATAATATCGTGATCTTTCCTGCAAAGATGAGGCCCCATATAAGCCTCGCTGTTCAATGATGGAGGCCACCCGACAGGGAACAAGGTGTTTCCAGCTTTTCCCGGAGGCGATCCGCTCCCGGATGTCCCGGGAAGCAATGGGGACCACCTCGGTGGGAAGCATTCTGACAGAATACGGGAAATTCTGTGTTCCCTCTGTTATTTCCCGTCGGCCTACTAAAAATTCCACCTTTTCTGCCAGAAGCGATGCTTCCTTCCAGCGGTGAAAACCTAGCAGGGCATCATCTCCCATCACAAGGCCAATCGGACCTTCCGGCTGATAGCGGGCCTCAATGTCCCGGATAGTATCGATAGTATACGAAATTCCCCCTCGCCGAATTTCACAGAGATCCACCGTCACAGAGGGATATCCCACCAGGGCCGCATTAAGCATGTCAAGTCGATCCTCCCAGGAAGCACCCCCATGAGGTTCCTTTAAGGGGGATTGATAAGTAGGAATGACCAGGATTCGATCGTACCGGCCGAGCCGTAAGACTCCCTCCACAAGAGAACGATGCCCATAGTGAAAGGGGTTAAAACTTCCCCCGTACACCGCCAGTTTCACCACCGATCTCCCTTTGGACGTTCTAATTCATGAACCAGACGAAGGAATTCTCGATAGAGCTCCGGCAAGCCTACCCCTGAAAACACCGAAATCCCGAGGACCCGTTCAGTGGGATACTTTTGTTGCAAACGGAGAAGCCGTGTTTCCGTTTCTGGCAGATCCAACTTGGTACCCACCAGGATCCGTTTTTTCTCTGCCAGAAGGGGAGAATAGTTTCTTAGCTCCGTAAGAAGTACATCAAAAGCGGTTTCATAGCTATCATCGGAGAGATCGATCAGAAAGGCAAGTCCTGCGGCTCGCCCTACATGCTTTAAAAAACGAAAACCAAGGCCCGCACCGCGGGAGGCCCCTTCTATAAGCCCAGGAATGTCCGCGAGAACAATATCCCGCTCTTCCAGGTGGAGGACCCCCAAATTCGGGATTTTCGTCGTAAACGGATAGGGGGCTATCTTGGGACGGGCGTTGGTACAACGGTCAAGAAGGCTTGATTTCCCCGCATTGGGGAATCCCACCAACCCAATATCAGCTATGATATGGAGTTCTACCCGCACCCGCCGGGTTTGCCCCTTTTGACCGGGCAGGGCTTTGCGGGGAGCCTGATTGGTAGAGGACTTAAAATGCACATTGCCCCAACCACCGTTTCCTCCTTTCAGGAAAAGAAAGGGACTCTCGTCTTTCCCAAAATCCCGGATCAATTCGCCGGTCTCCGCATCCCGAAGAATCGTCCCCGGTGGCACAGGAATAATAACATCCGCCCCATCCCGCCCATGGCGCTGGGAACCTTCTCCATCCCTGCCATTTTCAGCCCGAAACACCTGCTGATACCGAAGATGAGAGAGGGTACGGAGGTTTCGGCGCACCTCAAAAATAACCGAACCTCCCCGACCACCATCCCCTCCAGCGGGGCCTCCAAAGGGGACATATTTTTCCCGCCGGAAAGCGACACAGCCATTTCCCCCATTTCCAGAACTTACTTCTATGATTGCTTCATCCGCAAATTTTTGCATACCTACCCTATGAGCATCCGTTACGTTCCTGTCTGGACATCGGCCCCCTTGCAACAACAACGGTTACAAATAAAGAAGGGCTGTAAAACACCCCACCGGTCTTTTACAGCCCCTGGAACTCTTTTATTCGTGATTCGATCCGCCTTTTTACCAGTCCAGATTGCCTCTTTTCCGGGGCTACCGGAAGGTTTTTCAGGCCTGTTCTACCGGTACTACGCTGGCAACCCGCCGGCCCTTTCGCTCCCCGAAGGCCACACGCCCATCCACCAGGGCAAAAAGGGTATAATCAGAACCACAACCTACGTTGGTTCCGGGGTGAATATGGGTCCCCCGTTGACGGACAATGATAGAACCGGCCCGTACAAAGGTACCGCTCGAAGCTTTTACTCCTAAATATTTTGGATTCGAATCCCGACCATTTTTTGCACCGCTACCACCACGCTTGCGCGCCATCTTATAACCTCCCCTCTGTTTGGATATGTAATGTACAGTAGGCTGGATACTCCTGCGAAACGGACCTAAAACCTTCCAGCAAGAATGTGGTAAGAGCCTCCAGGAAAGGCCGAGCCCCCTCTTCCCGTAGGCTTACTGAAAACCACAGATTCCCTCGTACAGGGGCATCTCCCTGCACGGATACATCAGCCCTTTCCGCTAACATCCGAAGGGCCGTACGGGACAGAACCGAAAGGGCCGCACATACCACATCATGCCCCAGTTGTCCCGCACCGGCATGACCCCAGACCTGACAATGTCGGAGAAGCCCCTTCTCATCCAGGACAACCGTGACGGAAACCATGAATTATCAGGCCCCAACGATGTCCTTTATACGAAGCACCGAATATTCCTGTCGATGCCCCTTTGTTCGGCGATAATCCTTCTTAGGCTTGTACTTAAACACAATGATCTTATCGCCCCGAACATGGTTTTCCACCACCGCCTGAACCCGGGCACCCTGCACATAGGGAGTCCCCACCACCACCTTATCCCCTGAAAGGAGGAGCACCGAGTCGATGGTAAGGGTTGACCCCACCTCGGCATCAATCTTATCAACCTGAATCAGGGAGTCCTTTTCTGCCTTATACTGTTTACCTTTGAATTCCACCAGTGCGTACATGAACTATCGCCCTCGATTTTCGTTAAAAATGTAGTCTCATTCTTATACAACGCCTACCACCGCCTCGTCAATAGGGGTGCCCCAGGGATAACCATGGCTGCTAAATTACCAGCGTCCCCGGAATTCCTTGTATGGTAAAATACCAGGAACCTGGTTTGCCCGCTAAAAAGGCCGGTAAGTCTGTGATGTTTTTCCCCTATTCCAACAAGTCCTTGCGAGGATGAATGTAATCTCCCCTTTCCAGGGAGAAGGAGCTTTCCTACATCACCTCAAGGAAAGGAATACAGACCAGATCCATGGCGGTCCGTAACACCCGGAGCACCGCCTCTGACAGGGAAAGTCTTGTGGCCGCAAGATCCGGTTCTTCCGCATTCAAAATCGGGCAATCGTGATAAAAACGACTAAAGGTTTTAGAAACCTCATATAAGTAGCTGGCAATAAGCGAGGGATCCAGCGAGCGGGCCGCCGTTTCCAGAGCCTCGGGAAACTGGGCCAGGGTTTTTAAAAGCTCCCATTCCGGATCACCGGTAAGGAGCTCTGGCCGAACCATCCCCCGGCTTGCGGCGGAACCTTCCTTTTTCCGGAGCATGGAAGAGATACGGGCCCCCATGTACTGCAGATAGGGCCCCGTGTTCCCGTTAAAGGAAAGGGATTCCTTGGGATTAAAGAGCATATCCTTGGTAGGAGACACCTGCAAGAGATAGTAATGCAGGGCCCCAATGGCAATCCGCTCCGCCACATCTTCCACCGAACCAACAATGGCTTCCCGATCCTTTTCCCGGATTTCCTCTATGGCCATTTCCTTTAAATTATCGATGAGATCATCCGCATCAACCACGGTTCCTTCCCGGCTTTTCATTTTTCCTTCGGGAAGATTCACCATTCCATAGGAAAGATGGTACAGATTGCGGGCCCATTCAAAACCGAGCTTTTCCAGTACTTTAAAGAGGACCTTAAAGTGGTACTGTTGCTCCGAACCCACTACGTAGATAAGCTGGTCAAAGGGCCAGTCCCGGTGCCGGAAAATGGCAGTCCCAATATCCTGGGTGATATAGAGAGAAGTTCCATCCTTTCGCAGCAGCACCTTCTTATCGAGTCCTTCGGCGGTTAGGTCGATCCAGACGGAACCATCGGCTTCGCGGTAAAAAATACCCCGCTCAAGGCCTTTAAGCACCTCCTCTTTTCCTTTTAAATAGGTTTCACTCTCAAAATAGTAGTGATCAAAGGAGACCCCGGTTCGTTGGTAGGTCGCTTTAATTCCTTCTACCGCCCACTGATTCATCTGTTTCCACAGGGCAATCGTCTCGGGATCCCCCGCTTCCCACTGACGAAGCAACTGTTGGGCCCGTTCTTCCGCAGTCGGGTCTTCCTGGCTCATCGTATGGAAACGAACATACCAGTCCCCAACAAAGCGATCACTCTTTACGCCCACACTTTCAGGGGTAGAGCCATTGCCCTGTTCCTTATACGCCAGCATGGACTTACAGATGTGTATTCCCCGGTCATTAATGATGCAGACCTTCCGGACCGTAGCACCGCAGGCGGCAAGGATCCGGGAAATACTTTCCCCCAGTACATCATTTCGCAGATGCCCCAGATGAAGGGGTTTGTTCGTATTGGGACTGGAAAATTCCACCATGATACGCTTCCCCGCAAGGAACGAGAGTTCCCTTCCCCGGGGCTCTTCCTTCAAAAGGGTAGAAAGCAGTTCTTGTGCCACGGAGGATCGGTTAAGGTACACGTTGACATAGGGACCCACCGCTACCGCTTTTCCCCGGCGAGCACATTCGACATCCTCTGCCAGGGAGCGGGCCACTTCGGCGGCAATAAGGGGCGGTGCCTTCTTAAGGAGCTTTGCATAGCTAAACATGGGGAATGCCAGGTCTCCCATATCAGGCCGGGGTGGTATTTCTACCACAATAGAAGCCTCGTCCAGGGCTCCTTTTTCGGCAGATCCATCCATGGCCGCCAGGGCCCGGGCGCATCGCTGTTTAAAGAAAGACTTCAGTTGGTGCATGGAATATCCTTTTCTGTGGCACCCTCCCGCAGGGTTTCCCCTGTAGTTCAGAAGGATCCCAGGAGGGCCACCATTCTTGTGTAAGAATTAGGCCCCTCTCGTCGATAGGAGCCAAGATGCTCATTCATCATCGTACAATCGGTACAATAGGCAATATGCTCTACCCCCATCATGGCGAGCAAGGCCGCATTAGCCGCCTGAAGATCCAGCCGGTAGGGCCCATCCTCCCCTTCCTGCCGCACCACCGGTCCAAGAGGATAGGGACCGGGGAGAAAGCCAAAATCTTTATGAAACTGCAGGGCCCGCTCTCTATCTACCTCGTAGCAGCAGGAGCGAATACAGGGACCCAGCACCGCCACCACCCGGGACGGAGGCACACCGCCCATCTGGGCAAGCAATTCCAGGGCATGACGGACAATACCCGTCCCCTTCCATCCCGAGTGAAGCAGAATCCGCCAGCGGCCTTCCACATCGGTAAGATACAGGGGGAGGCAATCCGCCACGGTGACCGAAAGCCACACCTCAGGTTGTTGAGTCAAAAGACCATCTCCTTCGTTATATCGATTCCATCGAGGGAAATCAACTGGCCAGACCACCTTTGAATGGGTCTGCACACAGCCTGCAACCCGGGAAGCATCGATGCCCAGATGAGAAAAGAAAATCCGCCGCGGTTCACTTTCCTCTGTGGGGTTATACCGCATGTCCCCCCATCGTCGGGAAGAAAGCACACAGCCCCCATGGGGCAACACCGTTCCCCGATATATAAAGGGAAAACGAAAATAGGGAGCCCCATCCAGGCTCAACGAAAAAGGGTATACTTCCATACTTTTGTTTTACCGTGATGTACCTCACTCAGGCAAGTAGAACGCTATAGGGGGCCCTATCGTCCCGCTTCGATTTCCTGTATTTCTGTGAGGATCTGCAGGGCCTTTTCAAAACGATAGTAGGCATCCTTTAGTTGATTCAGATATGAGCCTGACCGGCCCGAAAGGGCATTCAAATTAGCCAGGGAATCATACTTCCCCTGGGCCTCTCCATGTAAAATTCCCCCCAGTACCGCCACCATGGAACGAAAGGCCTTTGATGCCCGGCCCACAATAGAAGCCACTTCATCGGAGGCTTCCTGCACTATGGATTGAATTTTCTTTCGTTTAAGGGGGAGACTCGTGATTTCCGATTTTGCCATATCATAGCGCTTTCCTAAATCGCCGGTAGGAGACAGGTTCTGTTCAAAAGAAGCAATGGTGTCTCCCAACTTTAACAGTTCATTATAGGCCTCGGTAAATTCGGCTCGATTTTCCTTTTTATAGAACTCCCCATCAATAAGAATGGGTTTTAATACCCGATTAAGGGTAGGAAGGAATATGTATTGAGAGAAGGCTTGCAAGAAGGAAAGGGCAAAGGTGTTTTTGAGGGGTATCCCTTCGGGATTAGTTTCAGAACTCACATATAACAGGGGCTTGATGATCATTCCCTTAAAGTATTCTTTAAAATTCTCTATGAGATCTGCCCGACGGCGATTTTGCACAAAAAGAGTGAATTTTTCTTCTAACTGATGTTTCCAGTAGTCCCGATACACCACAAACCAATCTTCTCCACCCGTAATAGGTCGCGGGAGATACCCCAGGTCCCGGGAAACACAGCGAATAATGGCTGTCAGGGGAATCCGCTTATTAAACTGACGGATCCGCCCCAGGGCTTCTTCAGCCCGATTTAACAGGGTACGAATTTCAGCGGAAAGATCACTCGAATCTTCCTTTGAATGTTCCTGGAATTGAAACACAAAAAGGGTTTCCAGGAGGGGCATGGTCGGCGGGTCCTGAAGAGAATACAGAATATCGTTAAGGACCTTCATCTGGTCCAGCACCACATAGGCAGGAGCCACCGGTGCCTTGTAGGCCCCATCGTAGGTAAAGGCAGAAAGAAAGCGATCGTACAAAAACGATGAAAGCTCCTTTAAACAATGGAGCGAACGGGCATCCCGATACATACGACGCCGCTCATCTTCCTGGATGGTCTGGAAAATCTCTTCCATTGTGCGTTGCGCAAATTGACGGACATCACCGGTTGAATAAGAGCTATTGGCCTGGGAAATGGTTTCAGGATCGGTTTCCACCGTGAGCCTGCGATGGACAAAGTCCATTTCGAGCGAAGCAAGAAATGCAAAAAAGGCCCCCTTATCACTGTTCAGTCCTACATCCAGGGCCTCATAAAAAAAACGGGCCCCTTCTTTAAGAGACTCCAGTTCCTCTCGAAAACCTGATAAGAGCAGGTTTTGTCGATAATCAAACACCCCAGGGGCATGGGTTTCAACCGAAGCCCCTAGTTTTGCAATAAGCCGTTCTTCAAACAATTCTGCGGGTTTCTTCCCCGAGATAAGGGAAAGCAAAAAGAGAAAGAGCTTATAATACCACGGAGCCTGGCGATATTGCTGGGAGCTATCCACCGTCGGAGGCACATCTTCTTCATGGAAGAGCACTTCTTTAGAAAGGACCGCATAGGAATTAAGACGGGCCAGAAGTTCCCGCCGTTCTTCCAGGGATAGTTCCGCGGCCAATCTCCTAAAGGTCTCACTCTCTGCCATACTACGACTATAAATGGAAGAATAGGAAACGGTCAATGGAGAAGCCAGAAAGAGAAAAGCACAATCCAACCCATCGGGAAGGAGTTACAGGCTGGATAAGGGCCCCTTGGGAAACATCCTACACGTTATACACTGGGGGTGAACAGAAGATTGGGGTCAAGAATACATAAAAAGGGGGTCCTCACGACCCCCGCTAGCCCCTAGGGGAGTTGAACCCCTCTTTAAAGATTGAGAATCTTTTGTCCTAACCGATAGACGAAGGGGCCCTATAAAAAAAGCCCTTTTTCAGGGCCCTTTCCCCAGGGAGGATTCGAACCCCCACAAGCAGATCCAGAGTCTGCCGTGCTACCCTTACACAACCGGGGAATAACAGAAGTTCAGAACCTTCGCGAGGTGTTTGTTCGTGCACCCCAACGGCTCATACAACAGCACGAACCTACCACGTTTCATTTTTTTTGTCAATAGGAGGCTTGCTCCCTATCGCGGGGTTAATACCCATGAGCATACCCTGCCCCCCTACTCACCGTGATATTCGATAAGGGTAGTGATAGGAATATCTCCCAAGAGGGCCCGATAATTTAAAAAGGGAAGCCCCACGACCCCAAAGATACCCGCCACCTGACCACCCGCGGCAATAATGAGATCCGTGGCGGCCCGCAGGGTACCCCCCGTAGCAATGAGATCATCTACCACAAGGACCCGCTTACCCGCAGGCACATCATCAGGGTGCACCTCCAACTCGGCCTCTCCATATTCAAGCTGATACTTTTTAGAAATAGTTTTTCCCGGGAGTTTCCCCTTTTTGCGAATCAGGATAAGGGGGATTTTTAGACGATCCGCAAAGGGAGCGGCAAAGACAAAGCCCCGGGATTCAATAGCAGCCACCGCATCGATAGCGGTATTCTTATACAGCCGTTCCATTGCATCAAGACAATACTGAAATGCCCGGGGTTCGGCAAGAATACTGGTAATATCATAAAATAAGATACCCTTTTTGGGAAAGTCCGGTACCTTCCGTATCGCCGTATCAAGGTTAAAGGATTCTTCCATGGGATTCCCCCGCCTCTAAAAAATAGCCGATTGAGCATAGCCTATTAGCCCAATCCAAATCAAGAGAGCTCTTTAAAAACAAAGGGCGTGAACAGATAGGGTACTTAAAAGATCTCCGTATGAAAAGAAGTCTTTCTCGCCGGGTCGAGGAACAGCCCCCGATACCCTTTCTAGTCCTTCCATTTCAGCAAAGACCATTCATCGGTAGAGTCCGCTTTCACCATCCTCTGGATTTACAGGGTTCCTTCATAAATAAGTTTTTCTTCTCCGTCGAGGGTTACCACAAGTCGATCTTCAATTCGGTTTAAGGCATCGGCAACCTGGGAAATATATACGATATCAGGATTCACCATCTTAATTATGTCCCAGGAAAGTTCTGATACTCCTTCCAGGATGATACCGCTTACCACCCGAATAATCGGAATGAAAGATTCATCAAGGGTATGGGTTAAGAGGATTTCTCCCCCTCCCTTTCGGAGGGTCATAGAAGCCTCTTCCAGGGTTCTGGCCTTAAAGATTCTTCCGGTACAGCGCCCCCCAAAACCGTTTAGGCCCCGGGCAAGAATGTTGCCCACCACCTGTACCCGGATAGTGTTGGTCATAAGGGGAGAATTCAGAGGCGTGCCCGCTACCACCACCACCCGGTCGGAGTTGGTGACAAAGCCCCCCTCGATAGCGGCCTTCATGGCCTGTTGAATCATGAGTTCCGAGTCTTCTTCCACATGAACCAGGAGGGGTACCACCCCCCAATGAACAAGAAGTCGCCGCTGGATTCGCCTATCAGGAGTAGCCGCAAGAATTTTCCGTCCCGGTCGATAGTGGCTTACTAGCCGGGCCGTATTCCCCCGCAAGGTGGGAACCAGAATAGCCCGGGCATTAATGCTATCGGCCAGAGAACTGGCTGCCTGGGCAACCGCCAGAGCAATGTCATCAGAGGCAGCAAAACTATGCCGTTGCCATTCAAGACGCTCCTGGTATTCCCGGGACTGTTCCACCATCTGGGCAATACGGGCCATCACTTCCACCGCCACATCGGGGTAGGCTCCATTGGCCGTTTCTCCTGAGAGCATAATACAATCGGTCCCATCAAGGATCGCATTGGCCACATCGGTTGTTTCTGCCCGGGTAGGCCGAGGATTATGGATCATCGACTCCAGCATCTGGGTAGCGGTGATTACGGGCTTTCCTGCCTGGTTACAGAGTCGAATAATTCGCTTCTGTTCCAGGGGGAGTCGTTCCACCGGGATTTGGACGCCGAGGTCTCCCCGGGCAATCATGATACCATAGGAAACCCGGATGATTTCTTCGATGTTTTCAAGTCCCTCTTCGTCTTCTATCTTAGCAATTACCGGAATATCGGCCCCCAAACTGGCCAGGTATTTCTGGATTGTCGTCACATCCTGGGCCCGCCGAATAAAGGATGCGGCAATGAAATCCACGCCCTCCTGGACACCAAAGGCAATATCCTGTTCGTCCTTTTCGGTCATCGCAGGAAGTCGCGTCTTTACCCCCACCACATTCACATTCTTTTTACTGCCCATGGTTCCCCCATGGAGTACCCGGCACAGCATCTTTCGATCTTCAATGGACTCCACTTCCAATGAGATTAGACCATCGGCAATAAGGATTTTGGCGCCCAGCTTCACATCATCTGCAAGTTGCTGATACGAAACAGTGATAAAAGAGGAGGAACAATACACAGGCCTTTGACCCAAAAGCGTTTGGGCATCCTCCTCTGCCATGAGGGTAACCCGTGACCCCGCTGCAAGTTCAATCTGCCCTCCCTCTGGCACAAGACCGGTCCGGATCTCTGGCCCCTTGGTATCCAGAAGGAGAGCCACCGGGACCCCTTCAAGACGGGAGGCTTCCCGGACCAGGGCAAAACCTTCCTTGTGGTACTCATGATCCCCATGGGAAAAATTAAAACGGGCCACATTCATTCCCCGTTGAATGAGACGACGAAGGATTTCCACATTCCGAACCGCCGGCCCCATGGTACATATAATGCGGGTATTTCTTTCCATTTAGAAAACTCCTTCTCTCAATTGCATCCTTTTACAAGGAGTACCCTTATTATCTAGAACATTGAAATCTGAAGCAAAGTATACTAAACGGAAGGGAAAAAAGAAAGACTTTTGCTGGGTACGTACTTATAGATAAAGAAGGGGACACTTTTTTCTCTTTTGGGCAAACCAAGGGAATTGGTCCTCATTGCGAATACAGCCAAGACCGGGAATCGAACCCGGGACCTACGCATTACGAGTGCGTTGCTCTACCGACTGAGCCATCTTGGCGTTCGGTGCCATTATACAAAATTCACCTAAAAGGTCAAGACAAGCATCCCCGTAGTAAAACTGACACTAGAAAGGGCAAGTTCTACCGGCTAGGTCTTTTTTCGCCGGGAATTCACAAAACGCTGGAAGTCGTTGATATTTTTTACCACAATTCGGTCAGGGAATATCTCCACCCGTCGTTGGTTCACAAAATGGTTCAGGATATCCCGGGTTTGATCCGCATTCATTCCCGCCCAGTGGGCAATGTCTTCCACGGTGGTTTTAAATTCCCGTTGATCCGTCGTTTTATCAATATTAGGTTGGGTCTCATCCAGCATAAGAAAGACGTCGGCCACTTTCGCTTGAGGATCTTCCAACGTTAGAATCATAAAGCGACGTTTTTGATCGTAGATGCGTTTTGTAAAAAGCTTAAGGAGCTTAAGAGCAATCTGGGGGTTCCCCATCATTAACACTTCAAAATTCGCCCGGTTAAACTCCAGAACCTTTACCGGATCCAGGGCAATCGCCGTGGCAGAACGGGGAGAATCCTCGAGAATAGCCATTTCCCCAAACATTTCAGAGGGCTGAAGGATATCCAGGATCTTCTCGATATTTCCTATGATCTTTACCAGTTGGACCCGTCCGGATTGGATAAGGTAAAAGGTATCTCCCGGCTCATATTCTGAAAAAATGATCTCCCCTTTCTGATAGGTCCGGGCAAACCGACTAAAGGCATCCAGTTCCATACTAGGCCTCCAACAACTTTAGGGCTTTTTTTGCTTTGATATGGGCCGCATCGTCTTCATCGGGAACCATGGCAAGGATCTTTTTATAAAACGTTGAAGCCCGATCTTTGTCTCCCTTTTTCTCATAACTTTGTCCCATAAAATAGAGGGCATTGCTCAGTTCAGGATGTCGGGGATAGGTAGAAATCATGGCAGTAAAATGCTTAATACATTCATCATATTTCCCCATCAGGTACAAGCACCGCCCCAACTCATAAATACTTTTTGCCACATACTCCGGTTCCTGGTTCATTTCCACAATTTTTTTGAACATACTGAAGGCCTGGGGAATTTTTTCCTGGGTCAAAAGACTTACCGCATCGTAATAGGCCTTGGCCACACCGCTCAGGGCAGAGCCGGAACCGCCCGCAGCAGCAGGAGCGGCGGATCCCGTTCCAGCGCCCCCTCCCGCGGCTCGACTTTCTGACTCAGGGATAGGGGCAGGGCCCTTTCCTTCTCCATAGCGAGCAAGGGAACTCTCCGCGATCTCTAAATTTTTGGCGGCCTGCATGGCTAGTTTCCCCGCTGGATAGTAGGTAAGGTACCGACCAAACACATACTTGGCCTGCGCATATTGGCGATTTTTGAGGTAATATTCACCTATCCGAAAGAGCCCTTGCTCAGGATTCTGTTGTTCTTCATTCTGCATCAAGTTAGAAACCTGTTTATGGATCCTTCGCAGTTGGTTCGAAAAGACCTTGAGCATCTTTAAAATAATCCGGCTATTGGAGATGGCAAACTGTTCAAACTCACTCACCGTAAAGGCGATCACCGTGGCATCCTGCAGTACAAGAGCGGTTTCTTCTCGGGGATACCGCCCCAAGGCCGATTTTACGCCAAAAAATTCTCCCGCCTGGACCGAATCGTGGATGTCCTGCCCTGTTTCAATATCCTGATAGTTTAGACTAATCTTGCCGGACTGGAGAATGTAGATCTTATCCGCCACATCTCCCTGGAAATAGATTACAGATCCTGCTCGATACTGTAACGGCTTAGGCATGCACTTCCTCCCTCCTGTCCGGCCGCCGGCTTTTATAGGCACCCTGCATTGTTTGTCCCGGAACGGCGCTCTGCGCTTCGATATATTCCATTATATTTTCGGCACTCCGCCGGGAAACCATAGGGATAAACAGGGTTTTTCAGGAACTGGTTATGCATTCTATTGTATGATATGATGTAGTTCTATTCAAGATGATAGATTTACATACCCATTCAAGCGCCTCCGATGGCAGCCTTTCGCCAGAGGACCTGATACGAGCAGCGAAAAAAGAGGGCCTTTCGGCGATAGCCCTGACCGATCATGATACGATAGCCGGGTGTGCTGCCGCATCAGCGGTGGCACAACAAGAAGGAATAGTCTTCATTCCCGGGGTAGAAATCGAGATTCCCTGGGAGCCGGGGGAGTTTCACCTCTTAGGAATCGGTTTGTACCGCATTGCTCCTTCCCTCGAGGAAGCCCTCCGGTATCTAGAAGAGGAACGTCACCAACGGAACGAGCGTATAGTCCAGAAGATGCAAGAAATGGGCATCCCCGCCTCGTACGAAGACATACGCCAGGGAATACCGGGGCCTGTGGGGCGTCCCCACTTTGCTCGATTTTTAGTAGAACGACGCATCGTGAAAACGAAAGAACAGGCCTTTCTCCGCTATCTTGCTAAGGGACGGGTTCTCTATGTCCCCAAGGGGGCCCTGAAACTTTCCCATGCCGTACGATGCATCACCGAGTCAGGGGGTATTCCCATCCTGGCTCACCCCCTCTCACTCTATGTATCCTGGGGAAAATTACCGGGGGTCTTAGAAGAACTCAAAAGCCAGGGGATCCGGGGCATTGAGGCCTGGCATCCCACCGCCCGGGTCGCAGAGTGCGAACGCCTTGAGAAGCTCGGGAAAAACCTGGGTTTTCTGATTACCGCCGGCAGCGATTATCACGGCAGTTCCCGGCCAGAACGGCAATTGGGAAGAACCGCGGGGAACCGAATTATCGACGATCACTGGGCAGCCCCCTTTCTTCCCAGCCCCGCCAAGAATTCCTAAAGAAGAACCATGCCAGCGAAGGGCCATTATTCTTCGCCAAAACCATCCAGGGGATCCTCACCGGTTAACCGATAGGAGAGGGCTTCTTCCACATCTTCAGCCCGGATCTCCGATCGATCCGCGAGGTCCGCTATGGTGCGGGCAAGGCGAAGCACCCCATGGAATCCCCGCCCTGACAGATGATAGTCCCGCGCCTGGTTCTCGAGCTGTTCCTGAAGGGGGAGAGAAAGACCCATCACTTTTGAAAGGGCCCCCGCGGGTATTCGACTGTTCCGCCGACAGGGAAGCCCAAGACGGTTAAACCGTTCCCTTTGCCGTTGTACAGCCACCATAACCCGTTGTTGAATAACCGCACTTTCTTCTTCTTCCAAAGAGTTCACGCAAGAAGGGGGACGAACCGCCACCCTCAGTTCAATACGATCCAGGAGGGCGCTCCCCAATCGCTGCCAATGGCGCTGAATCTCCGATTCAGAACAGAAACAGAGGGAACCCACCGCAGGATCTTCTATTCCGAGCTTTCCGCAGGGACAGGGATTGGCCGCCAGGAGAAGCTGGAACTGGGCCGGAAGCTGTACACTGGACTCAGAACGGGCGATGGTAATGACCCCCTCTTCCAGGGGTTCCCGGAGGGCCTTAAGAACAGGCCGGGCAAACTCGGGCGCCTCGTCCAGGAAAAGCACCCCGTAATGGGAAAGGCTTATCTCCCCCGGTCGAACCGTTCGTCCGCCCCCGAGGATGCCTTCCATACTGGCCGAATGATGGGGACTACGAAAGGGAGGGTCCAGACTTACGACTCCCTCTTTCACCAGCCGCTGTCGCTCCTGGCCTGAAAGGTTATATAGCTGAAAGACCTCTATCGCTTCTTCCGGCAAAAGGGGAGCCATAATAGAAGGAAGGCGAAAGGCCAGCATGGTCTTTCCACAACCGGGAGGTCCGTAGACTACTAGATGATGGCCCCCTGCAGCGGCGATTTCAAGGGCCCGTTTATAGCGGCCCTGTCCCCGGACGTCGGAAAAATCCCCCCATCCCAGGGAAGATTGCCGCAAAGACCGATCTCCCGGAAGGGCGTTTCCCCCTCCTGAACCACAGCCCGGCCCCGCCGGAGAGGACTTCCCCGCGGCAGAACCATACGACGGCACCGGCGCAGGAAGTTTCCCAGGCAAAGAAAAACATCGCTCTGTTCCCCACTGCCGGGCACAATGCACCGCGTCCTCGAGGGTCGCCGCCCCCGCATACCAGCGGGGCCGGGCAAGGGCAGCCTCTTCCAGGTTTTCTGCGGGGACCAGAAACCCACCAAGCCCCGTCTTCATACCCGCCAGGACTGCCGCCATGACGGCCCGCACCGGACGAACCTTCCCCGAGAGCTCCAATTCACCGAGGACCATAAGGTCCTCGAGAGGAGGGACAAGGCCTGCGGCGGCCATGATAGCGAGCGCAATGGGCAGATCTAAGGCTGCCCCTTCTTTTTTCACCCCCGCGGGGGCAAGATTCACCACAATCCGTTCCTGCGGAAAGGGGAACCCCGAATTTCGGAAGGCCACCCGGATTCGTTCCCGGGCTTCCCGGATGGCATTATCCGCCAGGCCAGAAATTTCGATACCCGGGATTCCGCGCCGCAGGTCCGCCTCAATCTTTAAAATGAAACCTTCCATTCCATAGGGTATGTAGGAGAATACATGCATACCTAAGATAGGGGGTATATGGTCAGATTGCTTGAGCTTTTTGTGGTATTAGCATACACTATCGCGGGAAACCCGCCACGAATACCGCATCTTACTTTCGGGCTTCTTGCATCCCTCGGGGGAGAGATTCAGGACACCATCCCACCGGCGGTACGCCTACTTTTCTGCACCTTTTCATTAATTTATCAATTCTTAACAATTTACTAACAATTCGCTTATATAGTAAGACTATGTTCAGGAAAAAGAAAAGGGGCTATACTCACTATGATTAAGAGTGCCACGGAACATATCAAACAAAGGACGGACATATGACGGGAAGAATTCACCTGGAAGAGGCAAAGCGACAGATCCAGGATCAACTGCTTCACATGGGAGTGAAAGTAAAGGACGATCTTTTAAAAGCCGCCCAGGCATTAAAGGAGATGGATCTCCCCCTTGCCCAGGAAGTAAAGGATGACGACCCGGAGGTAAACAAACTCCAGATCGAAATTGAAGAAACCTGTGCCCGGGTTATTGCCACCCAGCAACCGGTAGCCCAGGATATGCGGTGGCTCTTAAGTTGCATCAAAATTGCCAATGAATTAGAGCGCATAGGAGACTATGCGGTCCATTTAGCAAAAACGGTGTTAAAACTGGAGAAACAAAGCTCCTTAGCGGCCACGGAACAGCTTTTTACCATGGCCCACATCGGGAGTACCATGGTAGAAGCGGCTATCGAAGCTTTCATTGCAATGGATATGGAAAAAGCAAAAAACATTGCCCAAAAGGATGATGAAATAGACCAGCTCCATAAAGAACTGGTGGCTAATGTGATAGAAATCATCCAGAAGCATCCTGAAAAAATCTCTTCGGGGAATCGGCTTATCCAGACCTCAGGCTACCTGGAACGGCTGGGAGACCATGTCACCAATATCTGTGAAATTATTGTCTACTGTGGGACCGGGGACAGGGTAGAACTGAACGATTAACCAGGAGGAACCGGTGGCGAAGGCTACGATTCTTGTGGTAGAAGATGATGCGGATATACAGGAGCTTCTAGCATATAATCTCGGGAAAGAAGGGTACACGGTTGTAACCGCCGATAACGGCGAACGGGCCCTTGAGATCCTCGAAGTAACAAATCCGGATGTGATTATCCTGGACATCATGCTTCCGGGGATGGACGGAACGGATGTGCTGAGAACGATCCGCCAGGATCATCGATTTAAACAGATCCCGGTGATCATGGCGACCGCCAAAAGCGAGGACATGGATATTATCACCGGCCTTGAACTTGGGGCCGACGATTACATCGCCAAACCCTTCAGCCCCCGGGTGCTCATCGCCCGGATTCGGGCCCTTCTTCGACGAACCCATATGAAACAGGGCCTCGGCCCACTAAAAGAAGAGATTATTAAACGGAAAAACCTTGTTATTGATCCAGGGCGCCACATGGTTACGATTGACAATGTTCCCATCGACATTTCCGCCACCGAATTTGCCATTCTGGAATTCCTTGCCCGCAATCCCGGCTGGGTCTTTTCCCGAAACCAGATAATCAACGCCGTTAAAGGAAAAGATTACCCCGTAACCGAACGTTCGGTAGACGTACAAATCCTGGGACTCCGCAAAAAGCTCGGCCCCCTGGGGGACCTGATTGAAACGGTTCGAGGAGTAGGGTATCGTTTCCAGGATTGTAAAGATGAAATATAAAAGTATCTTTAAAAAGCTCCTTACGTCGTACTGTATCATCATCGTTGTTTTTATGGGATTTTTTATCCCCCTGGGGGTGTTTACCTTTCGTATGCAAACCTATGAGGCTACCATCAAAGAGCTTCAAGATCTGGTAAGTCTGATAGACACCCTCCTGTCGCTCCCTTCGATAGAAAAATCATCGGTCTTTGAATATGTTCAAAATCTGGGAGAAACAAGATCCTTCCGTATCACCCTTATTACAAAGGACGGCACGGTCTTAGCCGACTCCAGGGCCGATCCCGCCACCCTGGACGATCACAGTCGCCGTCCCGAGGTAATCTCCGCCCTTACCAAAGGAGAAGGACGGGCGGTCCGCTATTCTGTCTCGATCCAGGAGGAGATGGTGTACTATGCCCAGAGGAAACAGCTGGATACGGGGGAACTCGTCATTGTCCGGGCCGCCCTGCCCCTCCATCTCCTGAACCAGGAAATCCGGCGCTTTTACCTTCGATTTTTTCTTCTCATGCTGCTGATTGGTGGTATCTCCTTTCTCCTTGCCTGGTACCTTTCCCGCAGCATCGAAGGGCCCATTAAGAAGTTAACGGATCTAGCCCGGGACTTTAGCAAGGGGGCTTCCCTATCTCCGATATACCTTGAAGGTCCGGAGGAACTCCAAACCCTGGCCTATACTCTGAATACGATGGCAGAGGAGATCGAAAAACGGATCCAGGAAAGCACTCGCCGTCGAGAGGAGATAGAAACCATCTTTACCTGTATGAGGGAAGGCGTTATTGTACTGGACCAACACCTTCGGGTATATCAGGCAAATCGAGCGGCCTTCCTCATGGTAGGAAAAACGGAGGTCCCTGCCGATTTTGTCGGTTCCCCTCTTTTGGAACTTTTTCCTCTTTCAGAACTGAAAACCTTCGTGGATCAGATGCTCCAGCACAACACATCCTTTGAGGGAACCGTGTCTTCCTGGGATCGAAACCAAAAGAAGTTCCAGGTCTACGGGGCGCCCCTGTTAAATTCACAGCGGTATATCCTGGTGCTCCACGATATCACCCATCTTTCCCGGCTGGAACAGATCCGTAAGGACTTCGTGGCCAACGTCTCTCATGAACTCCGTACCCCCATCACCTCTATCAAGGGTTTTGTAGAAACCCTCCAGGATGGGGCAGGGGAAGACCCTCAGTTGCGCCGTCGCTACCTGGACATCATTGCCCGTCATACTATACGGATGGAGCATATTATCGAAGATCTCCTTTCCCTTGCCCGAATAGAACAGCAAGAAGGACGCATTTTGGAAACAGAAGATACCAACCTTAAGATGATGCTCGAAGAGATAGTCGAACTCTTTGAGCCGCTTGCTAAGGAAAAGAACATAGAGGTTACCCTGTTCTGTCCCCCAGATATCACCCTTAAGCTCAACCCTTCTCTCTTTGAACAGGCCCTGGCCAATCTTTTAGACAATGCCCTCAAATATTCTCCTTCTGATACCCGGACCACTATTGAGGTCCGGGACCTCCCAGCGGAAATTCAGATCCTCTTTAGGGACGAAGGGAATGGGATTCCCGCCCGGGATCTGGATCGCATTTTCGAACGCTTTTACCGGGTCGATAAAAGCCGAAGCCGCGAAGCGGGGGGCACCGGTTTGGGCCTTTCCATCGTAAAGCACGTGGTGCAACTCCATGGGGGCACCGTCTCGGTACACAGTGTAGAAGGGGTTGGATCGACCTTTACTATCCACATACCCAAAAAGCTTGACCAGGTTTTGGAATAAGGTATAGATTGAAGGTCTATGCAACAGCTACAGGACCTTCATCCGGCCCTTCGTGCGGATCTAGAAAAAAAAGGGGCCGATATTGAGCGAACCCTTCAGTTACTGAGTATTCTTGAACACAACAAGGGGGATAGTTCTTCTTCCGACTCAGAAAAACACCGGCTTCCCAACCCAGACAATAGTCAAATTACGGACTTTCACCGTTCTTTTTATTCCATTCCCCTGTCTAAGGTAGAAGAACTCCTTACCCGCCACGGCCTAGCCGGCCCTGTGGAACGGTGGGGCACGCGACAAGGGAATCTCCTTACCATGAGTAAGCAGCAACTCCGTCTTCTCGGTATTTACCTGTACCCCTTTACAGCCTATGGGGTCCTCAATGGGGGATCCGCCACTACCTATGGGGACAGCAAAAAAAATCGAGAACTGGCTCCCCTTTTGTACGACCACTTTCAATCGTATTTTGATTCCTACGGGCCGATAATTAAAGATAGTCCAAAAGGTATTACTCCTGCCTTCCTGCAAGCCGATGGGAGTGCGGGGCCTTCGTTTATTCTTCTCAAAATGCGGTCCCTTCTTATACATGCCTTGGAATATCGTATCCTTACTGGCGATAAGGAACGACCTCTTCTCCCTTTTTTTCAGATGACAAGCCACAGCACCACCACAAAACTGGAGGAAACCTACAAGGAATATCGGGCTGATCCCCTTCTTACGGAGCTTATCCAACGAACCGGCACCGATCCCACCTGTTCCCTTGGGGCGTGCCAGGGGCTTTTAGCCGCCATAACCCATAGCAGCGAAGGACTTCCTCGCCGAATTTTTGATCGGGCCTATGGGAGACCCCATGAAGGGCTTGCCTTGCCAGGGGGACATGGAGAAAATTTCCGAGTTCTTGCACCGGTGTATCAGGCCCTCTATGATCAGGGGATTCGGTATGTATACTTAGGGAATGTAGATAATTCAGGGTATACCATCGATCCAGTAGAACTTGCCTATTTTGCCCTTTCCGACGCCACCGGGGCCTTTGAGTTTTCCCTGAAAACCCCTATCGATGTGAAAGGAGGGGTCCTGGTAGAGACGACCACAGGCCGTCTTTCGGTCCTCGACATTGGGCAGGGAATTTCCCGGGAAGAACTTACTCTCCAGGAACAGCAAGGGAAGCCGGTCCTCTTTAACTGCGCAATCGGACTCTTTAAATTGGACTACCTCCTTCCCCGGCTTTCTTCGATTGCAGACCAATTGCCCCTCCATGTAAGCGATCAGGATAAAGAGGCCGGTCGCTACGCCCAGATTGAACAGAGCACCTGGGAAGTATTAGGTCTTCTGGAACATCCCCTTATCATTCAAGTAAAGAAGGAAGAACGTTTCCTTGCAGCAAAAATGTTCATGGAAACCCTCCTGGCAAGTCCCGTGAGTGCCCATCTTATGAAAACAGAGGGAATCCCTGACAACCTCCGCCATACCGCTCGGCTCCTCCAACAGGGATTACAACAGCTTTTACGCACCGAATACGGGTTCTTCTTAAAAAATAGTATCCCCTTCTGGGAACCCTATTCCGTCCAAGAGCTCGAACAGGCCCTCCAGCAGACCCTTGTAAAAAATGCCTGACCTACCAGGGGCATCACCACAACACCCCCAATCCATTTCCTTGGGGAGAGTAACTTTACACATCCCGAGGATACGGGGGTGGAGGAGCGCTGGAGCCCCGAATTACCAGTTCGGTAGGCAAGATAGCGGAGGCCACCACCCGCCCCTGAATAAGATCGAGTACGGTCCGCACCGCATAGGCCCCTTTTCGCATGCCCGGCTGCCGGACCGTCGTAAGGGGTGGATCCATCAGAGAGGCAAAGGGAATATCATCCATACCCGTAATGGTGATATCCCGAGGGATGGAAAGCCCCACCTTTCGACAGGCCAGGTAAGCCCCAAAGGCAGCGGAGTCGCTCATACTCACAATGGCCGTAGGGGGTTTTGAACGAAGGATAGGAATCAACAATTCTTCTGCCGCTTCCATGGTAACATCCACGGGATACACCCGTACTTCAGGGCTCTGGAGACTCAGCCCATAGGATTGAAGGGCCCGTTCAAAGCCAGCGGAACGACGATCGACCGTACGGGAAGAATATTCTTCCCGCGTTCCCGGTCCGTCAGACTTTAGCGCTAGAATGATAATATCCCGATGCCCCAGAGAAAGCACATAGTTCATGATGCTTTCCGCGGCCATCACATCATCGATTCCCACGTTAGGGATTCCCGATTCTGCATCCCCATCAATGGTCACAAAGGGAACATGGCGTTGCCGAATAGTAGCGGCCAATTCGGGAGAAGCTTCCACCCCTAAGGCAATAAACCCATCCACCACGGCCGTACGAATAGCATGGGAAAGAAAGCCCTTTACGGGGGGCAGAATCGTTAAAAACAGATCTTCCTGGTGGCAGACCGAACCAATACCCCGCAACACTTCCGAAACATAGGGATTCCGAAAGGTATCTTGAATAGCCTGGGGGAGCAAAACCCCGATGGCCCCTACCCGCTTCTGGGTCATAGAACGGGCCACCGGATCAGGTACATACCCTTCCCGTTCGGCAATTTCCATGATCCGCTCGTAGGTGGAGCGGGCTATTTTAGAAGGATCATTAAACGCAAAGGAAACGGCGGTTTTCGAAACCCCCGCGAGTTCTGCTATTCGGGAAATCGTCGGTTTCATATCGCTGTATTATAGCAAAAATTCTCTCACTAACAAAGGTGGGGCACATAAAAAAGGCCCCGAACTTAGGAGGTACGGAAGTCCGGGGCCACTCTATAGGAGGCGTATGCCAGGCGCCGGACAGAATCGAACTGTCGCATAAAGGTTTTGCAGACCTCTCCCTTACCGCTTGGGTACGGCGCCAATGACGGAAACTACTATAGCAAATGAGGGACCCCTCTGTCTAGTCTTTTTGACCCATACAGTCTGCACAAAAACCTAAAAAATCAAGCCGATGACCGAGGACAGGTCGGTTCAGAACCGACGCCGCTTGTGCATCAAGCTCCGCATTAACCGGTAAGGGCACATCTTCAACGCGCCCACAGCGAAGGCAAATATAGTGGTAATGGGGCTTCGTATCCCCATCAAAACGATCGGGACCGCTCCCATTCTGGAGAATCAAAATTTCTCCCTGCTCTCCCAGAATCCGGAGATTCCGATATACCGTGCCAAGACTTAAACGGGGCATCGTTGGCTTGAGTTCATTATACACCCATGCCGCTGTCGGATGGGACTTTGTAGAACGGAGAACTTCCAGGATTCGCTCCCGTTGCCGGGAATGTTTATACTTTTTAGGCTCTTTCTTACCTTCCATACCGTATATTCTACTGCTCCTCTGTGATTTTTTCCAACCTATCTTAGTTTTTTAGGGATAAAATCCCCCCGATGGTTTACTTAAAAACCCCCACCATCGACAAGTCTCTCAGTTCATCTGTCCGAGGGGGCGTCGCCCCTAAACAGAGTCGATTTTCAGTCCCTTTCCACAGGATACTTCCAGAGCTTTTCCTGAGCATCAGAAAGAAGGTAATAGGCAAAGTCCCCTTCCTCCTGCACCGTTCCCCGAATACTTTCTCTCCGAAGCCTGATTTTTCCTCCCCCCCCGGGAAGATCCACCGCCAGCGCGGGCAGGGCAAGACTGGAAAGCCGAACCGCAAGCTCTTCATAGAGCCCTATGGCCCGCTCCAAATTACACCGGAAATGACTCGTCCCCGGCGCAAGGTCCCCCTGAAAAAGGTAGTACGGGGTTATCCCCACCGAAAGTAGCCCCCGAAAAAGTATCCTCAGGGTTTCCACATCGTCGTTGATTCCCTTAAGGAGTACCGTTTGACTATGCACGGGGATTCCTCCTGCCACAAGACATTCCAGGCCCTGGACCACCGGTTTTGCCAATTCCCGGGGATGATTTATGTGCACCACCACTCGAAGAGGACGATGGTTTCTTAAAAGATCAATGAGGTCCTTATCGATTCGATCGGGCCAGGTTACGGGTATACGGCTTGCGAGGCGAATAAAAATTCCCGGTGAGGCTTTTCGTAGTTCCGTAAAAAGCCAGGCAAGTTTAGCGGTATCCCCCATAAGGGGATCCCCACCGGAAACAAGGACCTCTTCTACTTCTCTGTGGCAACCCAGGTACTCCTGAATGGGAGCAAGCTCCGCAGGCCGAATAAAACCCAGGGCACCGGCAGTCCAATCCCGCCTGAAACAATGGCGACAATACCCCGCGCAGGTACCGTTAGCAAGCAGGAGCACCCGATCTCGATATTGATGAACCAGGCGGGGCAAAGGACTATAGAGCTCGCTGCCGAGGGGATCCGACAGTTCCCAGGGAAGTCGGATATTTTCGCGGGGGTCAGGGATACACTGACGACGAAGCGGATCAGCGCTATCGCTGCCGGCAAGGGACGCATAAAAGGGAGTTACCCCAAAGGGGAGCCCCCTTCCCTGTTCAAGTTCCTGAATATACGCCACCTCTGCGGGCGTTAAAGAAGCGGCAAGAGAAGGGGGTAACTGTTCAGGTCGGGAAAGAATACGCATCGATCTACCACACAAGGGGGACTCTTACTTCGATTGCTAGGGAGCCAAAAAATCACCGCTCCTGCATCATCAGGGTAGCCATGACGGTGGCATCTCCTAGAATATTCGCTATGAGGACATACTCATTCGGTTGGTGGGCGCTTTCTTCAAGGCGGCCCCACACTACCGCATCGATATTCTCGTTGCGCAAAAAGGCCCCCACCGTGCCTCCGCCGATCCCAATGGGCCGGGTGGTCACGCCGTATACCTTTTGTACCGCCTGAGAAAGCAGGTGCACCAACGGCGCCTCGGGACTTGTGGCCTTCGATTCTACCCGCTGCAGGATGCGGTATTCCATTCGCACGCCCCGCTTCTGGGCAACCTCGCCCATGATACGGTCCACTTCCGCGAGAACCTCCTGGACCGGATAGCAGGGTAAAATCCGCATGTCCATACAAAACACATCTTCCCCGGGGATCGTATTCACGTTGGGCACATTGCCCTCATGCTTAGTGGGCTCAAAGGTAGAACGGTCCGGCTCAAAGAGGGGATCCCGCTGGGGAAACCGCAGGGGAAGCTCATCATGGAGGCGGACCGCCAGTTCACAGGCCGCAAGATGGGCGTTGGCCCCCTGGTCAGGTCGGGAGCCGTGGCATTGCTTCCCGGTGGTTCTTATTTCGAGCCAGAGGAGATTCTTCTCCGCCACTTCGATCGTTTCGCCCCGGGGATCTCCCCCATCGGGGATAAGCACCATATCGTCGGACTTAAAAAGGGACCGATTTTTAAGGAGCCACTGAATTCCATATTCACTGCCCATTTCTTCGTCGGCCACGAAGAGGAGCTTCACCGTATGGGGCGGAACGATATCCTGCTGGACCAACGAAAGGGCGGCCAGGACCGAAGATACGAGGCCCTGTTGATTATCCTCTACTCCCCGCCCAATAAGCCGATCCCCTGCATCTACCACCGTCCAGGGGTCGCTGTTCCAGAGGGCCCGTTCTCCCGGGGGAACCACATCGGTGTGGCTCATGATCCACAGACGCTTGTCGTCCCGTTTCCCGGGAATGGTGGCCACCAGGTTGGGACGAATCCCGGAGGGAACCCGACTATCGGGGGCATCATGGCGCTCTAACTGGGTAATACCATGGGCTCGGAGCCAGCCTTCAAGATAGGTAACCTTATCAAGTTCTCCTCCCCCTCCTGATTCAGGTGAAAGGGCGGGCCGACGGGTAAGCTCCCGCTGGAGTTCCACCACGAGATCACGACTTCCTGCAATGTACTGTTCTATCCTTGTATCCATAGGGCTTCCTTACAATATATGATGAGCGGCTTTACCGCGCATGGGGGCGATACACCTCCCAACTGGTTTGCACCAGGGTATCTACGTCAGAGTACTTCGCCTGCCAGCCTAAGAGTTCCCGGGCCTTCTTTGCCGAGGCGGTGAGCTTTGCCGGATCGCCAGGACGCCTTCCTACAATTCGAGCCGGAATAGGACGGCCCGTAATACGTCGGGCGGCCTCGATAATTTGCAGAACCGAAAGCCCCGTTTCGCTCCCCAGATTCACGGTAAGGCTCGTATTGTGCTTCATGATGTATTCCAGGGCAGACACGTGTCCCACCGCCAGGTCGTTTACATGAATATAATCCCGCACCCCCGTGCCATCAATGGTATCGTAATCATTCCCGAAAACCTGCACTTCCGGTCGAATACCGCAGGCGGTTTCCATCACCACAGGTAAAAGATTGGCCGGATTTCGCTCAAGGCCCCGAATACGGCCCTGGATATCGTAGCCCGCGGCATTAAAGTAACGAAGGGCCGCATATTTTATCCCCTTAAGCTTATCATACCACGAAAGGAACCGTTCTATTTCAAGTTTGGTAAACCCGTAGTAGTTTTCTGGGTTAGTTGGATGTTCCTCGTCGATGGGGAGATACCGGGGCTCACCATAGGTGGCGGCGGAAGAAGAAAAAACAATATACCGTATCCCCGTGGCACAGGCGGCATTCAAAATATGAATGGTTCCATTGATGTTGTTAAGCGAATATTTTTCTGGTTTGATCATCGATTCCCCTGCCGCCTTAAAGGCCGCAAGATGCACCAGTGCATCGAATCCCTCAGACATCACTTTTTCCAGGAAGGGGTAATCCATGATGTCTCCCCGGATAAACCGTTCTTCGGGGAATAGATTTTCCTCCGTCCCCGAAGAAAGATTGTCAAACACTACTACCTCATGGCCCTGATCCAGAAATTCCCGGGCCACATGGCTACCGATATAGCCTGCGCCTCCAATGACAAGTATTTTCATGTGTGCTCCTTTCGTAGCTCAGAACGGAGGGCCCCCAATTCCAGGGCACAACGCTCCCATTCTGCGTTTGCCGCTTCTATTAAACGGGATACCTCTGTAAGGGCTCCCTGTAATTCCTTAACTCGCTGCCCCTGCAGATAGGTAGCGAGATCCGCGAGGGCAGCTTCGATACTCTGCTTTTCCGCTTCCAGTTGTTCGATGCGGCCCATAAGTTCTGCTTCCTGTCGTTCAAGACGCCGGATTTGGGCCTGTCGCTTCTTTTCTTCTTCCCGATAACGGGCCGCCGCCGAAAGGCTCTGCTCTTTCGGTGGAGGAATCCGGGCTGTCTCCTGAGGAAGGGCCGATTCTTGTTCAATCCGCTCAAGGTAATAGGCGTAATTCCCATAAAAAAGGCGCCCCTGTCCTCCAGAAAGCTCCAGGGTTTTTGTCGAAAGGGCCTCCATGAAAGCCCGGTCATGGGACACGAAGATCACCGTCCCCGGATATTTTTGCAGGGCCTCCAGGAGGACATCCTTGGAATGAAGGTCCAGGTGATTCGTCGGTTCGTCCAGAATCAGGAGGTTCACCGGATGGAGCAGCAGCCTGAGCAGGGCAAGGCGGCTCTTCTCCCCTCCCGACAGAACCGAAACGGTCTTGTACACATCGTCTCCCCGGAAAAGGAAGGCCCCCAAAAGGTCCCGCAGTTTGGGAATAAGGTGCAGGGGAGCCTCCGCCTCCAGGGTTTCCAGCACCGACTGAGAACCGGTCATGGTTTCCGCCACATCCTGGGAAAAATAGCCAATCTGTACATCCGTACCCAGAGTAAGGGTTCCCTCGTAGTCCGTATCAAGACCGGCGATGATCCGCAGAAGGGTCGTTTTCCCCGCCCCATTGCGGCCGACCACTAACAGTTTTTCTCCCGCCTCCACAAGGAGATCCAGGTTCCGGAACACCCGGTGGTTCCCGTAGCTTTTGCCGAGGCCTTCCAGAACTAAGACCCTGCGGCCGCAATGGGGCGGCGGCGGCAGTTCGATATGTATGCGCTTGAGGGACTCGGGGATCTCGATTCGATCCATTTTTTCAAGCCGTTTGATCCGATCCTGCACAAGCGAGGCCCGGGCCGCATTGTAGCGAAAGCGGCGGATAAACTCTTCGGTTCGGGCGATTTCTTCCTGCTGGGCTTCGTACTGGGCCAGGAGCGCCTCCAGTTCACCCTGTCGAATTTTTTCATAGGTACTGTAATTACCCACATACCGGCGCAGGGTGCCCTGAAACAACTCATACACTTCATTCACCGTCACATCGAGAAAATACCGATCGTGGGAAACTATCAGGTAGGCCCCCGGGAATTCTCTAAGCCACCCTTCGAGCCAGGTACGGGCTTCTACGTCCAGGTAGTTGGTAGGCTCGTCGAGAAGCAGAATATCGGGCCGTTCCAAAAGCACCTTTGCGAGGGCTATCCGCATCTGCCAGCCCCCAGAAAATACTTCGACAGGACGATCCCAATCGGAGCGTTCAAAACCGAGTCCCTCCAGCACTCGGCCAATAAACTGTTCCCGTTCGTAGTATCCTGACCGGGCTATTTTTTCCTGAAGCCGGTGGTATTCATCTAACAAAGCACGGGTCCGCTCATCCTCCTCTCGGCTCTGGGCAAGCCTCTCGCCCACCTGCTCCATCTGCTGGATGAGAAGCTGGATAAACCCAAAGGCCTGTTCTACCTCTTCCCGGAGGGTTTTACCCCGGTGAACAATACCCGATTGGGGAAGGTAGGCAATGCGACTATCCCGATCCACGGAGCGTTCACCCCGGTCAGGCTGAATCAGGCCCGCCACAACCTTCATTAAGGTCGATTTCCCAGAGCCATTAGCCCCTGTCAGGGCTGAACGAGAACCGGGACCAAGGAAAAGGCTTACGTCCTTCAGGATATCCCTATCCCCATAGGCAAGGGAGACTTTGGTACACTGGACAAAGGCCATCGGTATCCCCTAGCTCCGGCGGTTCTCTGGAATAAGCCAGCGGCCGCTCCCTAAAAAGAAAGGGGGGGGCTCGATTCCACCAGAGGTCTCTCCCTTCTGGAAGCGAAGAATAAGGGGCGCAGGGGCCCGACGCAGCACCTGTACCCCATCCACAGCGCTGGAGGGAACATACTCCAGGATAAGCTCGCTGTTCTGAAGGGTGTACAAAAAGGTAAGGCCCAGTTCTTTCCCCTGACCCGACGAAGAAGACTGGGGGGAATTTTCTGATGCAGTCCCTGCCTGCGGTGAAGACAAAATCAATTGGAAAGCCCCTTCATAGAGAGAAAGGAGTTCTTCGGGAATGTAGAGACCAGTAATTACCTTTCCCCGGGCAGGTCCCCGAAACGGAATTATTTGAGGGAAAAGCACTTCATAGTCTTCCCATTGAAAATTCCCTTCGGGCAAAAAAGAAAGGGTGCCATAAGTAGGACTTCTCCAGAGGGATCCTTCGTTCCGGAGTTGATCATACAGGGCAAGCCGTCGTTCCTCTTCCTGACGAATCCAATCTTCCACTGCTACAGGAAGAAGGGTATACTGAAAAAAGCGCCGTTCCTTCCCTGATTCTTGAATCTCCACATCCAGTTGATCCTTTTCTGCAAGACGCATCTGAATCGGTGTGCCGGCAAAATACCAGGTGTGTTCATCCTTTCTTTCGATAGAGGTAAATCGATAGCTCTTTTCAAAATCGGGCATACGGATATGTACTATGCCTCCCTCAAGGGATGGAAAGAACCCCCACTTTTCTGATACCCGATTAAGGTCCACCATCTGCTTTTCATACATCGAACGATACCAGAGGGGTACCCATCTACTACCAAGAACAAGCTCTAATTCTTCATCTGTGGTGGAACCCTTTTGCGTCTTTTCTGCCTGGGACTTCTCAGAAACTGCAACCTGTTTTTCAAATATTCGCAAGCGATAGGAAAAGCAGTAACCGCTCACGCCATCATCGGTCAACACTTGAAGCCATTCACCGGGGAGTGGCCCATCGGCGCCCATAACCGGGCTTCCTTTCACACTGGCCAGAATCTTTACGATCTGCCCCTCCCGGAGCCGATACACCCGCCGGCCATTATTATCGGGGCTATCCCGTATGGGAAGCCCATCCTGCAGGGTCTCGCCATACAGGGAAGCAAAGGGAGCAAAGGACGCCGCCCACTGCTGGGCCTTGGATTTCTGTTTAAAAAAGTTAATCTGCCAGAGGGGCACTTCTATTTTATCCTGGGTCTCCCCGGCGGGAGACTTGCTCAACAACTCCTTTGGTATCCCAATTACCCAAACCTTATCGATGTTAGAACGAATATAGACCGGTACCACCGTTCCTGCGGGGATAGAATGAGCATCAATGGTCCAGAGAACAACCCCCCATCCCATCGGACGAGTACAGGAGAGGGGAAGACTGAGCAAAAAACCCAGTACAATCATATAGAGAAGGCTTCTTTTTTTATCCCTTTGACTACCAGCGTACATATACGTACCATACGAAAAATAATAAAAAATTGCTAGATCGTCCGCCCTCTCCCCATCGCCTTTCACCAGGAAAGATGTTCCAGGTGTTTTGCAATCCAGGTTCCCACTAAGAGGCGTAAGCGTTCATAGGGGGCAAGTTCATCTTCCAACACTATTTCAGCAAAAAGGAACCCCCCGGGATTTTTTAAATTCCCCAGATGCTTCTGAATCCAGCAGGAAAGGGGAACCCCCTTTCTTTCACCTAGATACTGTTCCATAGCGATACGCAGGTCCTGAAAAATGGGGATCATTTTTTCTCTGGTCTGTTTCCTCTTTCCTTTAAGACAAGTATTGATCGCTTCCTCTAACATATCCATCACCAGCGGAGAAAGCAATAAAGGGTCAGAAAGATATTGCACCAGCACCGCATAAAACTCTTTTCCTACCCCCAGAATTCCTGCCATAGCAAGGGTAATCTCATCCCGTACATACGGAGCAGGATGTTCATAGCGGATCACATCGAGGAGCACCCCCAGGGACTCCATCGAACCAAGAATTTCCAGGGCCAGGGCGCCCATAATCTGGAGTCGGGGATTATGAGAAGAGCTGACCACCTTTTCTATAAGAGAACGGGATTCTTCGTCCCGAAGGCGCGCCAGGGCTAGTAGGGCTTCTCCCGCCAGCATGTAGTCTTCCGAAAACACGGCCTGTCGCAAGAGCGGAATGGCTTCTCGGACCCCATGGTTGCCGAGAATCCGGGCTGAAGCATAGGCGGTGGTAAAGGGATTGTGCACCACATCTTCCATAAGGGCGTCCCGGGCTTCTGGTGAAAGGTCTTCCAGAGCATCGATTGCCCGAAGGGCTTCGAGGCGAACCATAAGCCGGGGGGAACGCAAACGGGTAAGCAAATCTGAAAGGGCCACCGGCGACGGATTTTCGTGGAGGGCTTCGAGCAGGGCCTGTTCTTCTTCAGGTTGGGTAGTCTTTTCAAGCTTATCCAGAAGAGTAAGGGCCCGGAGATCTTTAAATGAAAAGATTACCGCTAACGCTCCCCGCAGTGGCAAGGCTCCCAATCGGATTAATTTTCTCTGCCAGTATAAAACCAGTATGGTAAGGAGACTCAAAAATCCATAGAGCATCCGGAAAGCCCAGAGGGGAGAAATTCCCCACTGACCAACCATATCAAGAAATACCCCCGCAACAAAGGAACCAAAGGCACCCGCAAGACCATAGACAATATAGTACAGAATACCCAGGTCCAGAATATCTGTAGGGCGAACTAACCCAAAAAAGTACGGTTGAGCCACTCCTTCGGTCCCTGCAAAGGCAAAGTTCACAATAAAAAAGATCGTACAGAGCAACACCACTATTACGTTCTGAGAAAAAGGATAGGCTTCTTCTGATGAAAGAAGATTCATCGCTGGTGATAAAAGTACCAGGGCAAGGCCTAAAAGAGCAGTAAAGGTAAAAGATACATATAGGGGTTTTGCACCGATTCGATCCACTAAAAGACGGGTAAGCAGGCCTACCATCAGCGCCCCTATCCCCCCAAAGACAGAATAAAAGGCGATCATCCCATCACCCTGGTGGTATACCTGCCTTCCATACACCACAAGGAACGAACGGGCTACCGACGAAACAAAACTAAGGGTCAGGAAAATCACCATGAACCGTCGGAACGGTGCTCGAGCAAAGGCATGTTGGACAGTAGAAAAAAAATCCTGCTCCCCCGCCGGATTTTCTCGCGCCGGTTCAGGAATACGATACAGCATAAAGCTACTAAAAATTCCTGCCCCAATTCCAAACCCGAGTATTAACGTATACATCAAAAGAGGGGGATTTCTCCCCAATAATAGGGCCAGAAGCAGATTGGTTACCAGGGAAACCCCACTCCCAATGATTTGAATGGTGGTCATATAGGCCCCCCGATCAGGGCCCGCCGCAAGTTCATTAAGGACCGGGTTATTGCCAATCATTCCGACCCCGCGGGTAATATGAAACAGGGAAACAGAGAGCAACAACAAAACAAGGGCGATATCAAGACGTGCCCCCTGTACCGCAAGGGGAATAAAAAGGATGGGAATCATGCCCACATACCGAAAAAGCCAGGCCGTAGCAAAAACCTGTACGATAGGATGACGTCGCACCAGGTATTTTCCGACGGGCATAAAGAAAAACGACGAAAACACCAGGGCATTTAATACGCCGATCACCGTGGCAGAGACGCCCAGCCGTAGGGCATACAGGGTGATGATATTACCGCTCAGGAGCGTAAAGGCAAGCCCGTTCAGGGTATTAAAAATATTATATAACGACCGGGCTTTTTTTAATTGGTACGGACTTAAATGAAATTGCATTGGTTTGATAATAAAACAGGGAAGTCAAAAAATACAAGGGCTATCCCCGACCAGGCAGGATTTCCCCCACAGCGCTATCCCATTCTCATCACTAGATAGAAAGCGCCACGCCTTCTTTTGAAAAAGGCCGTTGCTTTTTACCTTACTTCTCCTTTAGGAACCACACACATTTCAATTTCCTTAAGGAGTCTTTCTTTCGTCTCCTGGGGAGCAAACGAAGAAAGTACCGTATTTTTAAGTATCTTCATACCGTCGCTGAGTTGAACTCCATTATAGGAGAGGAAACGACGATATTCGTCGTTCAGTTCCACATCAAAAAGATTTGGATCATCCGTGTTCAAGGTTACCATAAGGCCCATCGGATAAAACGAATAAATGGGATGATCTTCATAGGCCGATACAAATTTTCTGGTCACAATATTGCTGGTGGGACAGATTTCCAGGGGAAGTTGGTGTTCTTTGAGATACTGAAGCAGTTTCTTGTCGTAAATAGCGCTGGTACCATGCCCAATCCGTTCCGCATGACAATAATTTATAGCCTCCCAGATAGATTCGGGCCCCACTTCTTCTCCCGCATGGACTACTCGGTGGAATCCTGCTTCCCCAGCCTCTTTGAAAACCCGCTCATATTCCTTACAAGGATGGTCGATTTCTTGCCCTCCAAGGCCTATCCCAATAATGCGATCGGTACTTTTTTTGGAAAGATATGTCTTAAGAAGCCGTAAATTCTGGGCCGCATTTTCATACCCAAAGGTCCGGGAAACGTCAATAATGATGCGGATATCAATACCACCCCGCTTAAATTCCTCCGAAAATACTTCCACAATAGGATCTACAAAATCATGGAAATCCACAAAGCCCTGACGGATAACCATCGAAGGAGAAAGATAGGTCTCCATGTACCAAATATTGTTTCGCCGGGCATAGGCTACCACATCCTTTGCAAGGAGTGAAAAATCCTCTGGGGCCCGAAAGAAGGACTGTAGAAAAAAGAAATTCCGAATCATGTCTTCAAGACTCGAAATCTGTAACAACTGCCGGAAGCTTTGTTCATCCTTATAGTTTTTGTTAATTTTGTATTTTTTGTTCAGCTCATAGTACGTAGCAAACTGTACTGTGGCTTCCGCGTGGATATGGATCTCTACTTTTGGTAACTTTTGTATCATGTTCATATCACTAGAACATCCTTTTGTTGCATGGCAATCGTACTGTAGTTCCAATTATATAGCGAAAACAGAATAAATCAATCAACTTATCGGCAAAATAGGAGTTTTTCTGTAGAAAAGGCTCTTTTCCTTCGTTTCAAAACCAAGAAATTCAAAGGGAATTTCATCTTTGACATGCCTATTCCTTTTTTTCTTAAGAAATGATACTGTTATTTCTATGAAAACAACCACCATTCCAAACCGTTCAGAAGTACCTACCGAATATACCTGGGATCTCTCGAGTTTGTATCCCAGCGATGAAGCCTGGTATAAAGACCTGGATCTTTACGAAGAAAAAGAAAAACTGATCGGAAATTTCCGAGGCACCCTCGGAGCATCCGCGGAAAAACTTGCAGACTGGCTCGATTTTTACCGGGATCTGGGCATTCTAGAAGAACGACTCGCCTACTATTGTGAACTTCGGCAAACCGAAGACGAAGGGGCCGCCGCCGCCCGAGCTATGACGGGCCGTTTTACCATTATCCATGCCCGCATAAATACGGCCTGTGCATGGGCTATCCCTGAAATTCAGGCTATCCCCGATGAAAGAATGGCCCAGTTTCTGGAGCATCCTCGTCTTGAAGAATACCGTATCTACCTAAAAAAGATACTTCGCTGGAAACCCCACATTCTCAGCGACCGGGAAGAACGACTTATCGCCATGATGTCCGAATCAGAAGGAACCTGCCAGGAGGCCTTCTCGGTGCTTACCAATGTGGATATAGACTTTGGAAGCATTGATACCCCCGAAGGTCCCCGTCCCCTTTCTCAATCGACCTGGTCCAGTTTTATGGAAAAACCCGACCGGGATCTCCGGCGCCGGGCATACAAAGCCTTTTATCAACAATTTGAACAACACAAGAACACCCTGGCCACGCTGTACGCTGGGTCTGTTAAGCAAGATGTTATTAAAGCCCGCCTTCGGGGGTTTCCCAGTGCCCGGGCAATGGCCCTCTTTCCTGACCGGGTAGATGAAGCGGTCTACGATAATCTCGTGGCCACGGTAAATCGTAACTTAGGCCCCCTCCATCGCTATTACGAACTCCGAAAGCGGGTGTTAGGGGTGCCAGAGCTGCGACACTATGATGTATACGTGCCGCTTGTTCAAAGCGTAAAGCGAACTACTCCGTGGGAAGAGGCGGTTGATATCATCAGTAAGGCCCTTGCTCCCCTGGGAGAAGAATACGTGCACACCCTTCGTTCAGGCCTTCTGGGGCGTTGGGCAGATCGCTACGAAAACAAAGGGAAACGCTCAGGGGCCTTTTCTGCGGGAAGTTATACGGGCTTGCCATACATCCTTATGAACTACAAAGAAGACGTGATCCGAGATGTCTTTACCCTCGCCCACGAAGGGGGCCATTCGATGCACTCCTGGTATTCGTCCCGGAATAATCCCTTTATGCACTATGGGTATACTATTTTTGAAGCAGAGGTGGCCAGCACGTTTAATGAGGAACTTCTGTTCCGGTATCTGGAACAAGAGGCTGAAACAAAGGAGATGAAAACCTATCTTATCAACAAACGGATCGATGACATCCTTGCCACCCTGTACCGCCAGACCATGTTTGCCGAATATGAGCAGCGGATCCATAGCTTAGAAGAAGCGGGGGAACCCCTTACGGTGGATAGGCTCCGCAGCGAATATCGAACCTTACTGGAAAAATACTTTGGACCAGCCATGGTGTTTGAACCAGAAAGCGACATGGAAGGGCTGCGGATTCCCCATTTTTATCGGGCCTTTTACGTGTACAAGTATGCAACGGGGATCTCCGCGTCCCTGGCACTGGCAGAACGGGTGCTCTCAGGAGGCGAGAAAGAACGGGCAGATTACTTTACCTTCCTGAAATCCGGTGGGTCCCGCTATCCGATCGAGGCACTCCAGGTCGCAGGGGTAGATATGGGGAGCCCGGAACCGATTGCCCAGGCGTGCCAGACCTTTGCGCAGCTCGTGGAAAGACTGGAACAACTCCTTGGTTAAAAGAGACCATGTATACAAATCTCTTCCAAAGCGAGTTCGACGGTTTTGATAAAAAAGTCTAGTTCCGCCCGAACCCGTTTTAAAAAGGAAATGTCTTGGGTGGGGGGGATGCTTCCCTCCCGCCCTGCCCACTCCGGGAAATGGGCCCACAAATAATCCAGGTCAGACAGGAGCTGTTCCAGTTCTGCCGGGGCAGTATCTTCTGTACCCTGAAGAAGCCCCACGATCCGCTCTAGAGTTTTTTTCTCATCCTGTAAAAACAATTCTACCTCTTTTCGAGCCCAGGGGGAAGTAGAAGAAGAACCAGAGATTTGCGGCACCCCTTCTGGATTCTCTCCAGAATCTGCCATTTCTTCAGACAGAAGCGCCACCAATTCAGCGATGGTTCGCCTGGGGAATCCCAGATCAAGACCCCAGGGCCTCAGATCAAATATGGCAGGATGATGGGAAAAGTGGCGCACACAGAGTTGCTGGTACTGCAAGAGGGCCGGGTCGGTTCTGAGGGCCAAAAAAGGATGAGCTAGGGAACGACTTTTTTCTCGAAAGCTTTTTTCCCCCTGAATAGGAGAAAAAAAACGGGTAAGACGATAGTGTGACTCCAGAAACCCCGGGGCTCCTTTACAATGGAACTGTTCTAGGGTATACGAAAAATCAAGACCTGCTACGAACAGGGGTCCAGTGCTTATCTGGCGAGCCAGGGCAAGCATGGTAAGTCCCACCGAACCCATGGGAGGGACCTGCAGAGGAAGCAGATTTCGATTGCTAAGACGAGAAAAAAAACGCAGGGATGTCCAGGGCGTATAAAATAAATAAAAAGGCGCCGTTTTAAACACAGAAAGCCGAGGAACGGCGGGAAGGCTACAGAGATCAAGGAGAAGGGCAACATCCTTTTCTTGTATGCCTACAAAATCCCGGAGATTCCACCACTGGGCTTCCTGCACCACCACAAGATCCGGAATAATCCCATACAAAAGAAGGGTCCTCAGGGCGGTATCCACACAGAGTATCTTAAAGGGCCGTTGTTTTTTCTCTTTTACCGAAGGTAAAACATGCACTAATGAGGAGAGGGTTTCGTCCAAACTCGGGCCAGCCCCACAGAGAAGAACCGGCACGTTTCCCCACGAAAGGGATCGGGCATCATAGCTTTGCGGAAGCAACGCCAGGTTGTGAATAAAATTCCGGGCATAACGTCGTCCCAGCCTGGTAAGGGTCATAGCGTTAAACCAATCCAGGGCAATACTTTCTTCAAGGAGCCTTACTATTTCCTGGTATCCTGCGGGGTGGATCTGCCAGCCAGCGGTAATTCGCAGTAGTTCTACGCGCCGGAATCGCCGGGGCCCCCAGGTAGTCCGGACAAAATTGATCACTTTTTCTGGAGAAGGAGTACAAAGGTAAGGCAGAGAAGAGACTTCCTTACAGAACTCACAGAACTCGGTAACGCTTACCTGATACAGGAGAGGGTCGAGCTCAACACAGAGCAGGGCAGCACCTCTCGGGAGTCGGGCAACGAGACGGGGAAGCCCATACCCAAAGAGCGGAGAAGCCACCACGTACAGGGTATCTTCTTTTAACGGGAGAGCCTCTACCACCCGTTCACAGCCCCCCTCGGCATCCCGCGGAGAAAGAAGATACCGTTCTTTGTAATAGATGGTGTATCCCCGGCTCGTTGCGCTAAGCCGGGGAGCTTCCTGTTCCATCACCCTACTGAGACTGGCTGAGGAATTGTTTTACAAATACTTCGTAAAAATTGTCCTTTAGTTTTTTACTTGCTAAAAAGTAGTTACGTACCGTCTGTTCCGAATACTGACCAGCCACATAATTGTAATAAAAATCAATCACCGCCAGGGATGATTCTTCAGGACGGGATTCTTCAGTAGGATACAGGAGAACCACCGAATCTCCCAGTACAAAGGGGTCCGACGGGTTCTGGAGGGGAGTCGAAAAAGCATATTTCCAGAATTGCTCATTCGTTGCTACCCCCTGAAGTTCAGAAATAGCATTAGCAAAGGAACTCACCGGACGGAACAGTTCCACATCCCCATAGTTCAGCGGGACTGGTCCAAAGGTCTTTTTTTCCAATTTATACGCTGAAAGGGCCGCATCGAGGCTTTCATTTTTTATCCGAGTAGCGAGAGTTTTAAGCTCATTCATAAGATAGTCTTCCATGCGCCCCCGCTCAAAAGAAAGGATATAACTGCGGGCCTTGGCCAGAACGGTCGCATCCTTTCCCGAAGAAGGTACCGGATCTGCTTCACAGCGAAAGAAAGCCCACCCTGTGGGAACTTTGACAACCTCGCTGATTTCTCCCTTTTTCAACCCGAAGACTTTGGTACGATTTGCCTCATCAGGAATTTCTGTTTTTAGTTCATAGGCATACTTTATTCCCATATCACCGTTTTTATCGGCATATTCGTCCTTCGAATGGGTTTTCGCGGCATCCTCAAAGGAAATAGTTCCTTTCTGGACATCGGACTGAATTTTTTTAGCATCCTTTTCGCTGCTGGTAATGGTGATTTTAGAAAAGTGGTACACCGTAAAAAGATCGGCATGGGTCTCTACAAATTTTTCTACTTCATTATCAGGATAGGAAGAAAGCGGCAATGACACAAGCACAAAGCTTCGCTCCGGCGCTGCCATCGATTTGATAAACTCTTTCTCTTTAGAAGGTATGCGAAGGCCCAATAGGTCTCCCATATAATAGTTCATGGCAATCTCATCGGTAAGCTCTTTCCGCAAAGAAAGTCGATCCGTTTCCGAAACCTGTTTGTATTTTATAGCGGAAAAGCGCCCGTTTTCCTGAAATTGAGGCAGTTCCATTATCCGTTCATCTACCATGCTTTCCGGGGTAACAAAGCCCGCCGCGGCCATTTCTTTTAAGGCAGCGGTACGAATGACCGTGTTTTCGAAGGCGGCCCGCCATACCTGGAAGGCCATAAATTGAGAATTGGTGGCCCCTGATTGCCGTACCCGTTCGATATAGTAATCCCGTTGCTGAGCAAAATAATTACCGGGAATAAACTCAATCGGTGTCCCATCATAGGAACCAAAGGCAATTCTTCCTGTCTGAATACCCTTATCATCCGGAACCAGGGCGGGCACAAAAATAAATGCCACCACCGTTAATACAAGGATAAGAATCGTTCCCGTAAATAAAACAGGATGTTGTCGAAACCGATTAACCAGTTCCTGCCAGCCTTCGGTTTTCTGCGGATCCTTCCCTTTTTCCTTCTTTGCCATAGGATAGTGTACCTCTCTCTTTTAAGCTCGATGCCATACACCGGTATGAGGGCGTGGACAATTCAAAACCATACCATGCCCGTTTTTTCTCGTCAATGGATTGTGAGGGGAAAACCAGGGGGTACTAGCTTATTGTTTGTTAAGGCAGAAACGGATCTTCGCAGGCTCTAATAAACAGGTTCCAAACGGAAAACTCCCCCATTTCTCTCATCCGTTAATATATACAACAATCCGTCTGGTCCTGTCCGCACATCCCGAATACGTCCAATTTGTTGATATAAGAGGATTTCCTCCTCAACTACCTGTTCGCCATTCAGTACAAGGCGACGGAGGTGTTGTCCCACCAGGGCTCCTACAAAGAGGTTTCCTTTCCATTTGCTAAATCTATCGCCGGTATAAAAGGTCATCCCTGAGGGAGCGATAGAAGGGGTCCACTGCAGAAGGGGCTGTTCCATACCCTCTTTATGAGTTCCCTCTCCAATAGGGGTGTTTCCTGAATATTCCCTCCCATAGGTAATAATGGGCCACCCATAGTTTGCTCCCGGTATGAGAACATTAATCTCATCTCCTCCCCTCGGGCCATGTTCATGAACCCAGATTTTTCCCGTATCAGGATGCACCGCCATCCCCTGAATATTCCTATTCCCATAGGTATAGATTTCCGGAGCCACAACCCCAACGCCTGTTATTCCTCTGTTCCTTTGGCTTACCCAGGGGTTATCCTGGGGGATCCTCCCATCAGGGTGAATTCGCAATACCTTCCCTGCCGTATCCGAAAGGTCCTGAGCCCGATTACGTTCTCCCCGCTCTCCGGTAGAGATATACAGCATTCCGTCCCTTCCAAAAACGATTCGAGATCCAAAATGAAGACCCGAAGAAGTCTTTTGTTTCATGTCATACAGAACTTGAAGGTCCCACAATTGATTTCCCTCTAAGCGAGCCCGGGCCACCGCTGTTCCAGAGGTTCCCCGGGGACCAGGGGCGGCATATGAAAAATAGACCCATCGATTTGTGCTGAATGCCGGATCCAGAGCTACATCGAGGAGCCCCCCCTGTCCGGAGGTCACCATCGACGGTAATCCAACCACTAATTGTCTCGTTCTCCCTTCCCTCAGGATCCACATTCTGCCAACCCGTTCAGTAACAAGAAGAGAACCATCGGGAAGAAAGGCTAGCCCCCAGGGATATTCCAGGCCAGAAGCGATTCGTATAACCCGGAATCGTTCTAGCCGGGAAGATATTTCGGCTATAGGGGTGTTTTCAAAGGAGAATGCCGATTGAAGCATTATACCGAAAAATAACATCCAAATGACTAATTTCTTACCATCTATATCTTTCATAGTTGCTTCCTTTCATTTCTCTAAGCTAAGCACCACATCCCCCTTTGTTGAAGAAGGAAAAAAATTATTTCCCTTTCTCTATTCCCAGGTTTCAGGGCCCCCACCACAAATACTATACTAAAAAAGTAATAATTAGGACGATAGGGGACAACTTTTTTATTTGACTTTTCCTCAATTTTGATTTCTTTTCCCTGGCGGCTAAAAATCATAAGAACTTAGAGAGAAATTTTCTTGCCAGATTTTAGTTTTTATTTTTCGTTTCCTTCGGGGAAGAAAAAAGATACCCCAGTGCAGGGCCTTGACAAGTTTTATATAGTTCGCTATAGTCATGCCCGTTACGGGGGCGTAGCGAAGCTGGTTATCGCGCTGGCCTGTCAAGCCGGAGATCGCGGGTTCAAGCCCCGTCGCTCCCGTGAAAGGGCTGTTTCGGACTATCGAAGCAGCCCATTTTTCTATCCAGTATCGGGTTGTAGCGCAGGGGCTAGCGCGCTTGGTTCGGGACCAAGAGGCCGTGGGTTCAAATCCCACCAGCCCGAAAAGGTTAGAAGGCTGGGGGGATTTGATCGGGAGCCTCCGCCGAGCGGATGCGAGGTAAGGCTCCCAGGACGGGAGCCGCCAGGAGGCTCCCGCGGCCCGCAGGGCAGCCGGAGGAACCGGATGCCCGGAGGGAAATCCCACCAGCCCGAAAAAAAAAGCTCCAGGATACTACCTTTTACTCAAAGCTGATATGTCCCACCTCTATATGGGTCCCCTGACAGAGAAGGAGGGCCCGTTCCAGACAAGCCCGAAGTTGCCGCACATTCCCTGGCCAATGGTAATCTTGAAGGAAAGAAAGGGCCTTACTCGAAATACTTGCATCGGGGAAGGCTGAATTTCTTAAAAAATATTCTACCAACAGAGGAATATCCTCTTTTCGTTTGCGGAGAGGGGGAAGCGAAATAACAAGATGAGCGATGCGATAGCGGAGGTCATCTCGGAACTTTCCTTTTTTTACTAATTCTCCCAGGTCTTTGTTCGTAGCGCAGATAATCCGGGTATTCACAAAGATGCTCGTGGTACTTCCAAGACGGCGCACCTCTCCATCTTCTATCACCCTTAACAGCGCTGCCTGCAAGCTATCGCTGGCATTACCGATTTCGTCAAGGAAAAGGGTTCCATTGTGAGCCAGTTCAAAACACCCCTTCCGCTGGCGGGCATCGGTAAAGGCTCCGACCTCACAACCGAATAACTCACTTTCCAGAAGAGAAAGAGGTATGGCACCTACATTTCGAACTTCGTAGGGGCCGTGGGCTCGATATGAAGAAAAATGGAGCATCCGGGCTACCAGGTCCTTACCGGTTCCGCTTTCCCCTTGAATGAGCACCGGATAGTGACTATCAGCATAAAAACGCACTAACTCACGAACCTGTTGAATAAAGGGAGATGTCCCAATAAAAAAAGAGCCTTTATGAATAGATAAAGGTCGTTTTACATAGCCTTCGCCTTTCTCGAGGTTTTTAGGGGCAGACGATGCAATGAGCCGCTTCAGTCGATGGGTAAGCATGCTGATAGTGTATGGTCGTGAAAGGTAATCCTGGGCTCCTGTTTTAAGGGCCCGAACTACAAATAGGGGATCGATGTGTTCCGAGATCACCATTGCCGGCAAGGGATGGGGAAGTTTCTGAAGATCCTCGAGAACCTGGAATCCGCTATATCCTCGAAGAGCTATTTCTAACAGCACCGCTTTGGGATTGTATTTTTTGATGAGCGAAACCGTTTCTCGTGGATTTAGGCAAGGAATTACTTCGTAGGTATCCTGCAGCGCAAAAGAAAGTTCTTGGATAGCCTCTTTCTTTTCATCCACATATACCACTCGATCCATGACCGCCTCGTGCAAATACTTGCGGTTCCTTTCTTTATATAGAAGAAGGTGGTTAACAAAGGGGTGACCACTTTTTTTCAAGAAAGGAAAGAAGCAAAGCCGAGATGAACTACTGCCGTTATGGGATATATATCTTTTCGATAAAAAAGCACAAAAAATAGAGCATTTTTTCCTTGACAAAATAAAAAAGTGTGCTACCCTTTATTTAACCGGTTAAATAAACCGGTTAAACGTAAGAGGTTTTAGGAGGAAAAACCATGAAACGAATCATGTTGGTAGGGGCTACCCTTCTGGTAGTAGCCGCTCTTATGTCCTGCGGGAAACCCGCGTCGGAGCCCAAGAAGCTCACCCTCATGCAGAATAAACCAGAAATCGATACCCAATTAAAGGCCTATGCGAAGGTATGGGGAGAAAAAAATGGGGTTCAAGTGACCATCAAATCCATCGGAGGGACCTCCGGCGGCATGGGGCCGCAACTTAAGGCCGATTACGCCGCAGGAGACATGCCCGATATTTTTGCTTTCGATGGTCTAGAATCCTACAAAGAATGGGAAAACGCCATCCTGGATCTTTCCAACGAACCCTGGGTTTCTAAGACCTCGGTGGCCTTTAAATACAACGGGAAAGTTTATGGGTTCCCCGTAGCAGTAGAAGGCTGGGGCATGGCCTATAATGCGGACATGCTCGCCAAAGCCGGTATCGATCCTAAAACCCTGGTAAATCTGGAAGGCTATCGTAAGGCCTTTGCGAAACTGGACTCCATGAAAAAGGAGTTAGGAATTACCTCGGTGGTTTCTATGGCGGCATCCATCGAAATGGGATGGGTAACGGCCCATCATAACTTTAACAGTCTCCTTTCTAATGGACTGCCCTATGGGGATCTTTCCGTAGTAAACGACCTTTTAGCAGGCAACGTGGACATGCAACGGCTTAAGGAATATGCCGATTGGGTAGAGTTGCTCTTTAAATACGCCGACAAAACCATCCTTTTAACAGGAAACTACGATGCCCAGGTAGGAGCCTTTGCTACCGGCAAAGCCGCTTTCCTCCATCAGGGCAACTGGGTAGATCCAAACATGAAGGCGGCCAACGCCACCTTTAAGATGGCCTTTGCGCCCCATGGTTCTATGGAAAAAGTTACCGATGGTATTTTTGTGGCTGCCCCTTCTTTCTACGCCATCTATAAGGACTCGAAGAACGTCGAACTGGCTAAGAAATTCCTGAACGACCTTGTTACCACCCCCGAAGGGCACAACTACATGGTAAAGGAAGCCCTGATGATTCCCGCCTTCTCGGGAATCGATCTCCAGCCCGAAGGACAACTTTCCAGGTCTGTCCAGGAATGGTCCGCCGCTGGCAAGGTGTATTCCTGGAATCAGTATTATTTCTCCGGGGATTTCCGGGACAAGGTGCTTGCTCCCATATATAATCAATTTGCGGCAGGACAGATTACGAAGGCCCAGTTTATCGACCTTATGGCAAAGGCCTTCAAAGATAACGCAAAAAAATAAAATAATAAACCCAGGACGGGGGAGAGCAGGTTAATCAACACAAGGGGTTTCCAGCTCCGGTTTTACCTTCTTTTTCCCCGGTTAGGCCGTAACACAGTATCACCCTTCAGGGACAAGGATCGTTGTCCCTGGGCCCTGAAGCAGTAAGCGTCCTGGTCCCTTGCGTCTCCGATGCAAGGGGCTTTTTAACCTACGAGGTATACCCATGAAGAAACATACCGAAAACGCCCTGGTATTCTGGTTATTTCTTATTCCTGTTCTCTTTGCCTTTCTTATGGTAATGGTGATTCCCTTTTTCTTGGGATCCTTTTATGCCTTTACCAACTGGTCTTCTTCGGCAAAGGCTGATGGAGGCCTGCGATGGGTAGGCCTGGCTAATTTTGTGCAGAGTTTTACCGATCCCTCCTTTCTGTATTCGTTTGGGATTACCCTCGCCTATACACTTATGAACATGGTGGTCATCAATGTGGTGGCCTTTTCGCTTGCCCTGCTGGTGACCAGTGAACTCCGTTTCAAACACCTGTATCGTGTGGCTTTTTTCATCCCCAACTTAATTGGGGGTCTTATTCTGGGCTACATCTGGCAGTTTATTTTTAATAACGCCATCCCTTCCCTGGGGAAATTTATGCCCGCCCTCGCCTTCCTTGCAGAACCGGACAATCTCATGCTCAGCAAGAACACTTCAGCCCTGGTCGCCATGGTGATTGTGGGGACCTGGCAATACGCGGGGTACATCATGATGATTTACATCGCAGCTATTGAAAACGTGCCGGTAGAACTCCACGAAGCAGCAAAAATCGATGGGGCCAATGCGTGGATGCGCCTAAAGGCAATTACCCTTCCCATGGCGGCCCAGGCATTTACGGTAACCCTCTTTTTGACCCTGGTAAATTCCTTTAAACAATTCGACGTGAATGTTTCCTTAACCAGCGGGGGACCTTCTACCATGCTCCTGGGAAAGCCTATTCTGGGAACAGAACTTTTAGCGCTGAACATCTACAACACTGCCTTCATATCGAACAAGCTTGCGGAAGGACAGGCCCGGGCGGTGGTGTTTTTTATCGTCCTGGCTATCATTTCGATTATCCAGGTATATGTAAACAAAAGAAAGGAAATTGAACTATGAAAGGCAAGAAATTTCCCCTCCTCATTGCCGAACTCATCACGGCTTTTCTGTTTGTGCTCTTTGTGTTTCCCTTTTACCTGGTGCTTATCAACTCCGCTAAAACCGCCTTTGAAGTAACCAACGTACCCCTCGACTGGCCCCAACGTTGGGGAAACCTGATCGATAATGTCATCAAAATCTGGACCAGCGAATCGGTTCGGTACCCTTCTTCTCTGTTATCAAGCGCCATCATTACCGCCCTTTCGCTCATCCTCTTGAATATTTTATCTGCCCAGGCAGGATGGGCCCTGGTTCGCACGAAAAACAAAACATCCAATACGATTTTCTTTCTGTTTGTGGCATCCATGGTGATCCCCTTTCAGATTGTTATGTTTCCCCTGCTTTCCTGGTTCAGAAGCGTGACCCAGATCACTGGCATCCCCCTCCTCCGGACCTACCAGGGAATCGTCTTAAGTTATCTGGGCTTTGGGTGTTCCCTTTCGATATTCATGTTCCACGGTTTCATAAAAACCATACCCCTCGAACTCGAAGAAGCGGCGACCATTGATGGCTGCCACAGGGCCCAGATTTTCTACGAGATTATTTTCCCTATCCTTACCCCCATCCAGGCAACCGTCATGGTGCTCAACGGCATCTGGATCTGGAACGATTACCTCTTACCCCTTCTGGTACTTGGCAAGGGGAATAGAATCATGACCATTCCCATTGCGGTTTCTAATTTTGCGGGGGCCTTCGTAAAACAGTGGGATCTTATTCTGACCGCTATTCTGCTGGCCATGGTTCCGGTTATTGTATTTTTCCTTTTTGCGCAAAAATACATTGTAAAAGGCATGATTGCAGGGTCGATAAAATAAGATGGAACTTATGTGGCATCATTTGTATACCCAGTGTCTTGATCATTTAGATCGACGGGGGCTTTCACAGTCCCCCGGATGGAACGAATTTGCCGACCGTCTCGAACAGGAATTCCAGCGTTTTGCAGAGCTCCTGTGGCGCCTCTATGGACATCGACCAGACTTTGCCTTTCAACTCGAAACTATCATTGCCAACCTTTTTCAGGCATATCTGGAACGTCCCGAGTACCTTAAGGAACGAGATAGGAAGTACCCACCCGAATCGGGATGGTTTTTATCAAACCAGATGGTAGGGGCCGTGGCCTACGTGGATCGTTTTGCGGGAACCCTGCAAGGCATGGAGTCCCGGATTCCCTATTTAAAAGAGCTTGGCATTACCTATTTGCACCTCATGCCCTTCTTTAAATGCCCCGCAGAAGAAAATGACGGGGGGTATGCGGTTTCAAGCTATAGAGAAGTGGATCCCAAATTGGGGACCCTGGAGGACCTTAAGAATCTTGCTCAAAAGCTTTCAGATGAAGGGATAGCCCTGGTGGCAGATTTTGTGTTCAACCATACTTCGGACGAACATGAATGGGCCCAGCGGGCAAAGAAGGGCGACCGGGAGTATCAAGACTACTACTGGACTTTTTCTGATTACGGAGAAACCCAGCGGTACCAGCCTTACCTTCGAGATATTTTCCCCGAGGTACGCCGAGGATCCTTTACCTATTGCGAAGCAATGAAAAAATGGGTATGGACCACCTTTCATTCCTACCAGTGGGACCTGAATTACACCAATCCTGCGGTTTTTAATGCCATGGTACAGGAAATGCTTTTCCTTGCCAACGCAGGAATCGCTATTCTTCGACTGGATGCGGTAGCTTTTATCTGGAAAAAGGCCGGGACTTCCTGTGAAAACCTGGAAGAAGCCCACATCCTTATCCGGGCCTTTCAGTGTGCGGCCCGGCTGGTCTGCCCTTCCCTTCTTTTTAAATCGGAGGCTATTGTGCATCCCGATGATATCGAACAATACATAGACCTGCGGGAATGCCAGCTTTCCTACAATCCCTTATTAATGGCGGAACTTTGGGAAGCCGCGGCGACTAAGGAAGTGCGCCTTTTGGCCCACTCCTTGAGGAAACGACATCACTTGCCGGTGGGCTGCAGTTGGGTGAACTACGTGCGCTGCCATGATGACATCGGCTGGACCTTCGCAGATGAAGATGCGGCAGAACTCGGCATTAAAGGAAGGGATCACCGGAATTTTTTGAATGCCTTTTACATGGGCGAATTTCCCGGCAGTTTCAGTAGGGGGGTAAGCTTTCAGTATAATCCCATAACGGGGGACCGCCGTATCTGCGGGACCGCCGCATCCCTCGCCGGCATTGAACAGGCCCTTGAGGAAGGGAGCGGTGCAGACCTTGATCGGGCCATCCGCCGTCTCTTACTGCTCTATGGCATAGTTTTTTCTGCCGGAGGTATCCCCCTCATATATCTGGGCGATGAATGGGCAACCTTGAATCGCTATGAATATGTAGAGAACCCCCGGGAAAGCCGGGACAGCCGGTGGGTACATCGTCCCCTCTGGTCTCAACAGGCCTATGAAAGGCGTCATAACCTGGCCACTGTGGAAGGAAGGGTGTTTACCGCCTTGCAGAATATGGCTCGGATTCGCAAAGAACATAGGATTTTTTCAGTCCCATCTTTAACGGTGGCCGATTCGGGGCATCCCTCGGTATTGATTTTTCACAAACAGGACCGGGGGAACCTTCTTACGGTTATGGGGAATTTTTCAGAATTCCTCGTACAAATTCCGGCAGATAAGATACAGCAGATCCTGGCAGGGTGTAACGGGGTTGATCTTTTAACAGGGAATCTTGTTATGGCCCAGGAAGCTCTTGATCTCAGGGCCTGTGAACTATTATGGATACTTTCGACTAAGTCTTTGAATTGCTAAGATAGTTCTATGACCGAAAAAAAACACAAACAACGGGTTACCATCAAAGATATCGCTGAACGGGCGGGGGTATCCAAGGCGACCGTTTCCTTTGCCTTCAATAGTCCCTGGAAGATTACCGACGCAACCCGCCAGAGGGTGCTCCAGGTGGCGGAAGAACTCGAGTACGTCCCTGATCCGCTCGCCCGAACCCTTGCCACCAAACAGGTCGGTTCCATTGGGCTTTTATTACCCGACCCTATTCAGGAAGCCTTTAAAAACCCATACATTGTAGAACTCCTCGAAGGCATTGGCGCTGTCTGTCATGGAGAAGATCTCTCCCTCACGATTCTGCCCCCTGTTAAGGGCCTATTAACCCATACAGTCCGAACTGCCTTAGTCGATGCCATTATGACCATTGGAATTGGGCCCGATCACGAAGTGCTATCTATTATTCGTAAGCGAAATCTCCCTTTTGTGATCATTGACGGCGCAGGCCTTTCCGGTTCAGTCCAGGTAGGGATACATGATGAGGAAGCGGGCTACCAGTTACTTCGTCATATACTTGAACTTGGACATCGGCGAATCACCATCCTCAGCATTAAAAACCTTCACGAGGCCATAGTGGATGCACCTACGGCTCGTCGGTCCCGGATTCTGGATCTCCGGCTTCAGGGGGCATACCGGGCTCTTAGAGAATGGGGACTGGAGCCCGAGGATCCAGGTATTAGCTTGTGTTTGGTGGACGCCGACATGGATTCGGCTTCGGGGGTGACAGAAAAAATCCTTGAAGAACAGCCAGGCCCCACCGCCCTAGTATGTTTTGCGGATGTCCTTGCCCTGGGAGCCTATGGGGCGATAAAAAAGAAAGGTCTAAGGATACCGGAGGATATCACCGTGGTAGGTTTTGATGGAATTCGGTTTTCCCGTCTATTGGAACCACCCCTCACTACTATATATCAGAGTGGGTATGACAAGGGCTATGCGGCAGCTTCCCTCGCGGTCAAGCTTATCCGGGGCTTACCCGGTCAGGATATCGTGTTGCCCGCAACTCTGCGCCAGGGCGGTTCCAGCGCTCCCCCTCCTCCTGGCAACAGGAGTCCTGCAGGAATGGATAAACAGCGCCGATATGTATGATATATGAAGGTTACGTTTATCACGGCCAGAATACAGCCATCTCATATACTGGGCGCCCTTCTCATAGGCCTCTGTTTCCCATTGTTTCTGTTCCCGCAGGATCTAGAACTATCTGAGATTGCCGATGATGGTCTTCTGAGGAAGGCCCTGTACCAGGATTGGATTCTGGAAAGCCCCCGCCAGGTAGTATCTCGAAAACCCCAGATATACCGCCTTCTTTCGGGCAACCTTGTTCAGGTTCGTTCAAAACGGGAAGGGAATTTTCTGCTTATTTTTATTTCCCGACTTCGGGGAAACACCTATCCGGAATGGAGTCAAGGGTCATGGATTGTATACCGTTCATGGCCACAAGGGGAAATCCGGGCCTTTCGCTTTTATCCCCGCTCGGATCCTCGGGTGTACCTGGATTTTAGAGCCGCATCTCAGGGGTCAAACACGGTAGTAGATTTTGTGATATATGGGGCGTATCGATGGTATGAACGTCCTATGGGACTCCCGTGGAATTCTTTTTTTACGCTCCCCCTGCACACCATTCTAAACCAGCCAGGCACAGCGGACCTTTCTTCTTTTATTTCTATAGAACCCGCCCTTTATCAAGCCCAGCGAACATTCATAGAAGAGATACGAAGGGACCTTCCCTCCCTGCGCTACGCCGATGATGGGGCCCTTGATGAAGAGGGGCGCCCCGTATTTATACATACAGGACTCCCTCAGGGAGAAAACTGGGGGCTTAATTGTTCTGGTTTTGCAAAATGGGTGGTGGACAGATTCATATATGCCCGTCGGGGAAGAGGATTGGAAATAGAACCATTGAAAAAACCGCCCTATACTCGCGGTTCTTCCTTTACCGAACCCTATGAAACAATCCTCGATCCCTTTTTTGGCCTTGATTGGACCCGCAACCTGGCAATAGCGGCGCAGGAAGTGCTTCAGCAGAACCAACGGGTTACCCTCGAAACCGTGGAGGTCCAGAAGAATCCCCTGGCAAGTTTGGCCCATCCCCAGGGATTACCGGGAGAACACCGTCCTTATCCAGGGTATCTTAAAAACGTAGGATTCCCCATAGAAGGGCTTACGGCGCTTCTCTATACCCTGGCAGTAGAAGAACCCACCTATTCTTATCTGGGAACCATAAGCACGGTTCAGCCAGGGAAACCTCCCTTACGTCGATACTACCATGTGGTAGTACTTATTCCGTTTTTTACCCCCGAGGGAACCTTTTCGGTGGCCCTTTTTGAGAGTGCCGCAGAGACCTCGTATACCGATTTTTTAAACCGTTATCGGGGCCAGCAGATCAACCTTGTACGCATTCCTTTGGGGGGCTAAACAATAGAGAGGCAGACCTTATCCAGAAAATTTCCCAGGTCTTTAGATAACAAAGGTCTTGACGTTTACGTTTCATATATATTATTTTTTATATGTAACAATAATCGAATGGAGGAGTCTATGACCGTACAAGTATATTCTACCCAGAGTTGCCCCTACTGTGTAATGGTAAAAAACTATTTAAAACAAAAAGGAGTCCCCTTCACCGATTATGATGTGGGCCGGGACCCCCGCCGGGCAGAGGAAATGGTTCGCAAATCTGGCCAGATGGGTGTTCCGGTGGTGGACATTAATGGCAGGATAATCGTGGGCTTTAACAAGGCCGAAATTGACCGAGCCCTTGCCCGGTAGATGAACAATTATTTCCTGGTTACGGCGATTGAGGAGCGGCACATTAAGGGGGGAGCCTAGGAAAGGCTCTCCCCCCCCACACACAACTACCAAATAAAAAATAAAATCTTAAGGTAAAAAAGGATAAGCTGTTATGGATTTTTTCGAATAAGAAAACCGAAGGCTACTTTCCACCCCTCTACAAAGGGTTGATTATAATCGGTCCAGATACGATACAAGGGAAGCCAGCTTGTAAGAGAGAGGCCTAGTTGATAGGACCCAAGGGGCAAAAAAAACAAACTGCCTCCCAGTGAAAAAGAAAGCCAGCGACCGGAAGACCAGAAATAACTGCTCATACGGTTAATTTCTTCCTGCGCATCCGCTGCATCGGCACCTTCAAGACCGGAGGCAAGGAAAGAGGCTCTCACTTCCACCACGGGGCCTACAAAGAAGGAGAGTGTCCAGGGTCCAGGAAGGGCAAAGGGAGGCGAAGCAATGGGAATACGAAATTGAGGACCTATTCCCACCAGGGCTCCCACCACCAGGGCAGATCGATTTTCAATAGCCACCGGGATAGGACGCTGGAGACTATCCGAATAACCGTAATAGGTGCCATAGATATCACAGGATACAACGCCCTCAACCCAGGGGGTAAGAGGGGTGCTTATCCGTACTCCCGGCATAGGACAAAGGGGCATGGGGTCCGATGCAAGGCCATTGTCTTCTAGAATGGCTAAAAGAGCGCCACTCACGGTCCATTCCAGAGGAATAGACCAGAGGAAGCCCTGCCCTTTCATCACGAAAAACCCCAGTATGAGGAACAACAGTGTTTTTTCTTTATCGTTTTTTCGTCTCATCATTCATTCATTATACCACAAAAGAAGTATTCCTGCTGCCCCAACAAGATAGGCATCCTGCTCTTCCCAACTAGCAAGAATCCAGTTTTTCAAGAGCCCTACGCCGGTATATACAAAAGACGAAGGGAGAGGCGGCAGGGTAATTTCTTTTACCACAAAAGAAGAGGCGAGATTTTTTTCTTTCCCCATCAACCCCATGGCTCCCCTTCCCTGGCTATCAATGATGATAGCCCTATTAGCACCTTCGTATCCCCAATAATAGGTGTCGGCTTCGTCAAGGGAAGTTTCAGAGACAGCAAGATAATAAGACCCGCTACTCCGCGGGGTCTCTCGAAAAAGCCTCAGGATTCCCTTAGGACGGTATGGTAAGGCCTGTACCACCTGTCGCAAGAGGGGGGAAAGCTGATCGGAATTGTGGGGTCTGGTTTTTTCATAATAGACGCCCACAGAAACAGGATGGGCCCGCCCCTTTCCTGGTTGTTCAAGAGAAAAATACAACCGCCCGATGGGACTGGCCTGGGGATTTTTCTCTGTATCTCCTTTGTTCTGAGAGGAAGCCGTTGTTCCTCGAGAAAGAGTCCCGGCAGTATTGCTTGCGTTAGGAGCAAGGGCCCGGACATACCAGCGGCCATCGTTCCCCGGGCTAACCGATTCTATTTCACAAGAAGAGGGGAACTCCTGCATGTTGGGCACCAGCCCTTCCAGGGATAATGGTTGAAATTCAGAGCCTACTTCATCGTAATACCAGAGGGTGCTTGGGAGTGGTGAGGAAGAAAGCTCCTGAAAAAAAATATCCCGATACACCGAAAAGGCCATATGACCATAAAGGGGAAACAGGGGCCCTATGGTAAAAGGACCTGTTTTAGACTCAAAAGAAAGCGGTAACGGAAAAATCCAGAGTCGATCTCCCTGAACTTCCTGTTGAAAGAGGATGATCCCCCAGGTATTAAGGGGGCAGAAAAGCACCTCCTGGGCATCTTTCTTGTGGCTCAAGGCGGCTCCTTCCTCTGGTAACCCTTCCGCTGCGCTCCCCGCCGAAGGGGTTCCTTCAAAGAGAGCTCCCCCTATTTCGGTTATCCGCACGGCACTGGGCCATGGCACAAGGGGCGGAGCCTCTGACCCTTCTGGAGAAGAAACAAGGGAAAGCACCCGGGCTGGGGTATCTTTCATCGAAGAAAAGGTAAACCAGTAGGGCCGCTCATGGGGGGAAACAATAAGGGCGGGTCCTTTTTTTGGATTGTTTGGAAGGACTCCAGAACTACCTGACTCAGAGGGCATTTCCTTCTTACAGGAAACACATACCGCCAGGACCGCTACGAGCCCCAGAAATAAAGCAGAGTTTTTACTGTGCCGGTTTTTGAATTTCATGTTTTCCACTCCCCCTACTACCCAACACATCTCCCCGGTCAATAAACCCCAAAGCCCTACCTTGGGGACTAAAGCCTTGAATATCTTTCCTTAAAATACCGGAAGAGAACAATACACCAATCCTTGTTGGGAATAGTTTAGTATACCATAGGGAGACAAAAGCCTGTCTACCCAGGGGTAACAGGAAATTTCAGAGGAAGCGCCGGGAACTAAAAAAAGGGACAAGCCAAAAGGAGAATCAGAAACCCACCGGGCTGGCGGAACATCGGGTGGAAGAGAAAGGGCCCTTCTTTCTGAGGGAGCTTCCTTGAGATAGCGGGAGGTAAAACCAGAGCGGACTGTTTTTTGAGCCACCGCTTCCCAATCCACATTCCAGGGGTCTCCAATCACTCCCCCGGAAAGATACTCAGATAAAAGCTCGCAAAAGCGGGGCCAATTGAAGCATTCCGGTCGATACGATACTCCCATACCATAACGAAGGAGGGCCTCATACAACGTGGCCGCTACCCCACCAGGCCAGCTTAGTACGATGCGACCGCTAGAAAGCTCTAGCTCTAGAGGGAAAATGGCCCCCGCCGGATGCACCATCCCGGCAGGTATAGAGCGATCTGGCCAATAGGGATAGGCCCAGAGGGGCGTTCCCCAGGAAAAATCCCAGGGGATGGTTGCGGTGGCGGTTCCCACCGGGAAGCTAAGGCTTTCCCGTTTCCCTTCGCGGTTCATCCACTGGACACACCAGGCAGCGTTTCCCAGGGTTTCCTGCCATGCCGCGGGAAGCAGAGGAAAGGCTATCTCCAGGGTTTTCTCCTGATTCGATACAAGGGGACAGGCTGCAAATATAAGCCAGAGCGAGGCTATCAACCCATACCACCCACAATATCTAATTTTTATCATCATACCTACATAAGAACTGTTTTGCGCTTTTTGCTTGGGAACGCCCTCCTTGCAACGATTTTTGCTTGGAAGTACCTCTTTCTTAAAGCACTTGTTGCGTTGGGGCTCCTTTCTTCCCTGGTTGCTTTAATCGTTAAAATAGGCCATACTTTTTTATATGAGTGATGCCCTTGCCTTCCAGGAAAAACTCACCGATGCCCTGGATCGTCGAAAAGAATGGCTTGATCGTCAGGAAATGCCCAAACTGAAAGAAGAGTTCAAGATCCTCCACACCGCGTTTCAGGGGCTATACCAGGTGCTCCTTAAAAAAGGGCTTATCCATGAAGACCCCTACAAACATGATGCAAAGATAGGGGAACTGGAAATTCCCCCCGAAGGGCCCTTTACCGAAAGTGAGCGGATGGAGGAGATGAGCATTCGCCTTTCTGCCTATGACAGCCAATTGGATTTTCTTGTCAATTTTTATCAGTACAGCGTTGAATTTCTCACCCTGGAACGAATTAAACGGATTTTACAACTCGTAAAATACTTTAACTGGTCCCAGTTTTCCGTTAATTCACCCTATATCAATACAAGGGCCCTGGCAGAAATCATCGCCCTGGTACGGGGTGGTAACGATCAACTTTCTATTGGTCTTGTGGCCGATGCGCTCCAGGTCCTGGATCGTTCTTCCCGGGAAATTTTCCGTATCCTTAAAGAAATTACGGACTACCATCGAGAATCGTACAAACTGGATATTCGCATCCGTCTTCTGGATCAAATGTCCCTTGACGCAAGCACCGTGTTCACCCAGAAAGAGGAAACCCTCCACACCATAAAGCGAAAATTTGCAGAAACTATTACGGATCGTCCCTTTTATCCCGAACTGGTGGAAGAGATCCTCCGGGAAAATTATGCCGCCGAGGGACCTCGTCTAAAAGAAGAAATTCTTAAAGGGCTTGCGGTGCCTGAAGAAAAACCTAAACCGACTAAGACCACCGTTTCGAATAAGAATTTGTTAATAGAGGCCTTTAAGATTCTGGGGACCCTTTCCTTTACCTTTACCGACGTGATAGTAAAAATCCAAGAAAACAGTAGTATCCTCGAAAGTGAAAAGAAGGGGTTCTGGTATAAACTTAAAAAATTGATCCAACAGATGCTGAACAAGGACGCGGAGCCCCTTTATTACGAAGTGGAGTATCTTGACCCCGTGTTGGGAACTAAACGGACAGAACAACTTAACTTTACTCAATTTTGTGTTGAGCTTGAACGGAAGAGCCGCTATCTTACGGGACTTTCCACCCGGGGTTCTTCGGTGCTAAAAAAAATTGAAGAAGCCACCGAAGAATCCCTCTTAAATACTCTCACGAAACTCATTGAAGAACTTCAGAGTTCCCATCGTACTCTGAACGCGCTGGATGAGTTTTTCAAACGTTCGGTCCACAAAGAAAACCGGGATCGAATTCGGGGAATAAAGCCGGAGCTTTCGGCATTAAAAAACAGCATCGTAAAGGCAAACCAGAAGCGCCATGAATACATCGCTCAAAAAGAAGAGATGGAACAGCTTAAGAAACTTGGAATAAAGGATGAATAGCATGAAAAAAATAGAACGACGGCATGGTATAAGGGCCACAGGGGCCATCCTCATCATCGGTATCATCATAGGGTGTTCGGGAATTCCGGAAACAAAAACTGACACCATCGATCGTTCTTCTGACACAATTACAGAAAAAAACAAAGAAACGGCCCCCGCAGAAAGTCTTCCTGGGCCAGAGATGACAGAACCAGAAAAAACGGAACCCTACGCAGAAAGTCGTCCTACACCGACAGATCTTTCAGAACTTACGGTGGTGATGAACAACAATTCTCTGGAACTTGATCCCCGCCGATCCTATACTGCGCAAGAGGCCCAGATCTTCACGGCCCTGTATGAAGGGCTGTTCTCGTATCACCCCCTCACCATGGAACCCGTACCAGCCCTTGCCGCTCGCTGGGAAGTCTCAGAGGATAAGAAAACCTGGACCTTTACTATCCGCGAAGGAGCCAAATACTGGAACGGTGACCCTGTCCGTTCCGGGGACTTCCGAGATGCCTGGCTTTCCTTGATAGAACCCCAACGGAATTCGCCCTATGCATCCCTCTTTGATTGTATAGCGGGCGCCCGTCAGTACCGGCTGGGAACCATTTCCGACCGGACCCAGGTAGGTATTCAAACACCGGACGATCGGACCCTTGTTCTAAAATTGGAACACCCCGCATCCTATCTTCCCAGCATGCTCTGTCATCATGCCTTTAGTCCCATCCATCCCCGGATGATCCAGGAAAAGGATTGGTCAAAGCGGGTTCCTATTTCAAATGGACCTTTTTACATCGTAAGCCAGGAAAATTCCGTGCTTACCCTTGCCAAAAACGAACTCTACTGGGATGCAAGGCGGGTGGCCCTGAAAAAACTAACCATCCGATTTACCGACGATGCGCAAGAGGCGGCCCAGTTCTGGAATACCGGTAGGGCCCGCTGGATTGCAGGAGACGTGGATTTAGAAAAACTCCAGGATCGCAGTGGAATTGTCGTAAACGCCCTGTTTGCTACTAATTACTATTTTATAAAATCAAAGGAAGCCCCCTGGAACGATTACCGGGTGCGCCAGGCCCTGGCTCTTACCATTCCCTGGGCAGAGGTACGGAAACCCTACTACCTTCCGGCGGAAACCCTTATTTTCCCCATCCCCGGCTATCCGAAGGTGACGGCCCTTTCCGAGACTAACCCGGAAAAGGCCCGGGCTCTGCTTACCGAAGCAGGGTTTGGCAAAGAAAAGCCCCTTCCTCCTATTACCATTCTCATTACGGCCTTTCAAGAAAGCCGTCGAATTGCCACCTTAATGAAAGAAGCCTGGGAAAAAGAACTTACGGCCCAGGTAAGAATCCGGGAAATTCCTTCCCAGCGATACTACGATGCTCTAAAAGAAGAATCCTATGTGATAGGAGCCACTACCTGGATTGGGGATTTTGCGGATCCCTATACCTTTTTACACCTGTGGCAACGGGAATCCAATCTGAACGACGCATCCCTTTCCGATGGAGATTTTGAGGACCTGATGAATAAATCCCTCATCCTGGAAGGGGAGGAGCGCTGGAAGGTGCTTGCCCAGGCAGAGGAACTCCTTTTGCAGCGGGCGGTGGTACTGCCTATTTCCCATCCGCCGGCCCTCAATGTCATCGACATGAACGAGATTGAAGGCTGGTATCCCAATCCTCTTGATATTCATCCTTTTAAGTACCTTCGGTATTCTGCCACCAAAGCTTTACCAGGAGTTGCGAAAGGGAATATCCCTCTGGAAAGGGAACCCCGAGGGAAAAATCGGAAGGTATTGTAAAAAACAGAACTATCATCTCAATGATAATAAGGAGAGACAGCGAGAAACGGAAGGGCCTAAAGGGAATTCTATGAATTTCCTCCTTTTCTAATCACTAAATCTACCCTCGGAGAAGGACTGCCCCAGCGGTCCTTTCGGCCAAGGTCTATTCCCTAAGGAAGCCTTTTCTGATATACTGTAACCAATGAGTGAGCAGGCAGTAACCTTTTCGGTAGAACAAAAGGTTGTGTACCCCAGCCAGGGGGTTGGCAAGATCGTGGCTATCCAGGAAAAGTTGTTCAAGGGGGAAAAGGTTCCCTACTATGTGATTTACCTGGAAGTCTCGGATATGACGGTGATGGTGCCCGTGGCAAAGGCGGAGGATCTGGGGATTCGTCCTATTGTCCCCCAGGAAGAGGCCCTTCGGGCTCTTGAACTTATCAGTCAGGAATTTGATCCTATCCCGTCGGATTGGAAGCTGCGGTACCAGATGAACCTGGACCTTCTTAAAAAGGGCAGCGTCATCGATATTGCAACCATTGTTCGTTCCCTCTATCATCGAAGCAAGGTAAAAGAACTCCCCATCCTTGAACGCAAGCTCTACGAATCGGCTCGAAAACTCCTGGAAGATGAGATCAGTTTTTCCCTGGGGAAAAGCCGAGAAGAGGTAGAAAGCCTTATCCACGAACGGCTTGAATCGTAGGCTCCATGGTGACCAGCCCAGTCCAATCGGTGGCGGTGGTGGTAACCGCCGCGGGAGCCTCTCGTCGCATGGGGGGGATAAAAAAGGAATATCGGGTCCTCAGTCCCGACGTGGTAGATGAGAAGGGGGAGCCCCTTACCGTATTGGGAGCGGCGGTGGTGGTTTTTGCTGCGCTCCCCCAGGTACGAACCATCGTCATTACGGTTCCTCCCCGAGCCGAAGATGGAGAGGCGGCGGCGCGGAAAGCCCTTCCCGCTCGATTATTTTCACAAACCCAGGGACCAGAAATAGTTTTTGTTCCCGGCGGTTCGAATCGGCGACAATCGGTACACCATGCCCTTTCCTTACTAGAAACTTATAGCCCATCTCATGTGCTCATCCATGATGGGGCCCGTCCCTGGGTTCCGGAAGAACTGGTCCGTTCGGTTCTTACCGCCCTGGAAACCCATCCAGCGGTTATTCCGGTGATGCCCCTGGTGGAAACCCCCAAAATAATTGATGAGGAAGGACACATTCTCCAGCACCTGCGACGGGCTGCGGTGGTTACCGCCCAGACGCCCCAGGGGTTTGCGTTCCCCGAAATTCTTCGGGCCCACGAACAGGCCGCAGAGGAAGAACTACACCACCATCGGGAATTTACCGATGACGCGGAAGTCTGGGGCGCCTTTGTGGGACCCGTTGCTACCGTCCCGGGGTCTGCCCTTAACCGTAAGATCACCTTTCCGGAGGACCTGCCATGATACGGATCGGACTAGGCAAGGATGTACACCGGCTTGTGCCGGGTCGCCCCTTTCTGGTAGGGGGCATAGCAATTCCCAGCGACCGGGGTGAATTAGGCCACTCCGACGGGGATGTCCTTGCCCATGCGCTTACCGACGCCCTGTTAGGGGCAGCAGGTCTCGGGGATATTGGAGAATTGTTTCCCCCCACTCAGGAACGCTGGAAAGATGCTAATTCAATGGAACTCCTAAAGACGGCCTGGGGAAAAGTACAAAAAGAGGGCTGGCGAATTCTCAATATCGATGGGGTAGTAACCTGCGAAAAACCCAAAATTCTTCCCTACCGGGATTCCATCCGCTCTTCTCTTGCCACGGTTTTGGGTATTCCTGTAAACTCGGTTTTTATAAAAGGCAAGACCAACGAAAAACTCGATGCTATCGGAGCAGGCGATGCGGTAGAGGCCCTGGTAGTCTGTCTTTTAGAAAAATAGAGTCCCCCGTAAGCTTTCCTCCGCAGGGCCAGGGGTTGAGTTGTAGCAGTGGATACAGAGATGGATCAACTAAGAAAGGACGAACAACCTTTTGCCCCCCTACCGTGGGACGAGACATTCAGGGCCCTGCGAATGTGGAAAGAACAGCAGGAAACCTCCGGTCCTACCGATCCTTCCGTAACAGCCCTTCGAAAACAAGAGAAAGCCGATCCCTGGGCGGTGCTGGTGGCTACGCTCATCAGTCTTCGCACCCGAGATGAGGTAACCATCACGGTGGCTCGACGATTTCTTGAGGTTTTCCCTTCACCGCACGCTCTGGTTACCGCCGCAGGGAACCCAAAAAAGAGAGAAGGACCAGATCCACAGAAAAGCGCAGAAGCGCCCCCACCCCCTCTGGCCGATACAACAACCATCGAAAAAGTGGCAAAACTGCTCTATCCGGCGGGTTTCTACCGCACCAAGGCCCGGACACTCATACGTATTGCCCAGATTCTGGTACATCACCATGGGGGCCTCGTACCTGCTAGTCTGGAGGAACTCCTTGCTTTACCAGGGGTCGGTCGCAAAACCGCGAATTTGGTGCTCATCGAAGCCTTTGAGCAAGATGCTATCTGTGTGGATACCCATGTGCATCGAATCTGCAATCGCCTCGGGGTCCTTTCTTCTCGAACCCCCGACGAAACGGAGAAAATACTCCGCCACATCCTTCCCCGGACGTATTGGAAAGAGATCAACCGACTCCTTGTCCTTTTTGGCCAGCGGGTCTGCACCCCCCAGAGCCCCCGCTGTAGTAGCTGCCCCCTTAGCCCCTGGTGTAAGCGTCACGGGGTAAGGCGTTCCCGATAAAGAGGAGACGCCGGCCCTCTTCTTTGCTACCGATTTCCTTCCAGTTCCAGGATCAGTTCTACCTCGCCCTTGGAAAGTTTTACCGACCGGGCAATTTCTTCCACCGTCCACCCCTGTTGGGCAAGGCGCACCACCGACTCTCGGACACTGATCGCGGGGGCCCCCGTATCTTTAGGGGCCCCACTTCCCCGTTTACTTTCTCCCTTTAACAGGGTCCCCATGAGTTTTACCTGATCCTGGGCCTGCTTGGTAAGTTCATTCAGCCTCGTCTCAGTTCGGGCAAGCCATTCCCGGGCGGTCTGCAGTTTTTCGATCCTGGCTTCCAGTTCTTCCAGGGTGCTATCCAGGTGCTCCATCTTGTCCACCACCGTAAGCACGAGATCCTTCTGGGAAAGCACCTGATCAATGCTCTGCCGGGCCTTCGACAGCTCTGTGGCAAGACGTTCTGTTTCGCCCCCGATAGCCTTGGCCCGCTCTTCCAGGTTCTTAAGGGATTCAAAGGTCTGATCGACCCCACTGGTGGTAAGATCCAGGATCTGTTTTTTCTTCTCCAGGCGCTGGTACTTTTCTTCCGTGTCTTTGATCGCATCTTCAAAGCGCCGAAGCTGGGCCTGTAAAGTCTGAAGGGTGTCATCAGAAGCGGTGACCTGGGCAAGTTTTTCGTCCACCGCCTGGGCAGTCTGGATCAGCCGTTTAAAGTCACTCTCCATAAGTTCGATCCGATGCCGCTCCGACAGGAACCGGGTCATTTTGGCATTCACTTCATCTTCGAGACGTTTAATCTTGACAAACTGGGCTTCCAGTTCCGCGGCCTCTGCTTTCCGCTGGTCCAGCTTATCCAATTCAACCCGGAAGTCCTCAAGCTGCTGTTCCAGGCTTTGCTTCAGTTCCTCCGCCTTTCCAAAGAGCTTGGTCTGCTCCACAAAATCCTTGAACTGCCGGTCCATTTCTTTAAGGAGCGCTCCCAGACCCTTAACCTGCTCTTCGGTCCGCCCTAAAAGCTCTTTCTGATACCGTTCCGCCTCTTCCTGGGCCTCTTGAATGGTAGAACGGACCGACGTAAGCCGCTCGTCGCTTTCTGCAAGGAGTTCCCGGGAACGCTTGCGGGCCTCTTCAACCATGGCCTCCAGGTCCCGCAATTGCTTATTAAAGCGCAGTTGCCATTCGGACAACTGGGTGCCTTCTTTTTCAATCTCGCTGGTAAGGGCCGCAAGGCGCTCCTGGACATCCTTTTCGAGATTCTTCAGGTTCTGCTCTATGTCGCGCTGAGTGGTCTTAAGAAGCTCCGTCATGGCAAGGTTGTGCCGCCCAATTTCGGCCTTGGTGGTCGCCGCTGCCGCCTCCCGGGCCTCCGCAAGGTCCCGGGCCATCTGTTCCTTAAAGGCAAGCAGGGACTGATCAGCCTGAGCCATCTGTTCCCGGATTCCTTCTTCAAAGGCTGCGGCCTGTTGTTTAAGGCGTTCCAACTCTTCCTGGAGCCGATTCGATTGTTCTGCAAGACGATTCTTGTAGTACTCGGTATACTGGTTCTCCAATTCTTGCCGCTCTTTTCGCCCTTCTTCTCCCATGGCCAATAGGTCGGCCGCAATTTTTTCTTCCCATTCGGCAAGGCGACTATCGATGGCCCGACTGCGGTTGGCCAGGTCCGCAAAGAAATCGTCCTCAAAGACCTGCAATTTTTCAGACACATTTTCGTAGGCCTTACTCTTAAGGGTGGCCAGTTCCTGTTCAAGTTCTGCTACCTGGCCTTTGAATTGGGTTACCGCCGCATCAAACTGCGCAAGGGTTTCTTGCCGGCGGGCCTCTGATTTTTGCTCAAACTGAGCAAAATCTTGCAATACCCGACCTTCCGTCTGGGCCATAAATTTCCGCAGTTCCCCTTCCAGGCGTTCTACCTCGGCACTGCTTGCCTGGAGTTTTTCAAACTGGGCAAGGAAAATTTCCTGGTATTCCCGCAGCCGTTGGTCCATATCCTGTAGATTTTGATGGGCAAGGGCCTCCGCTTTTTGCTGGAGTTCTGCCAAGAGCTGTTCCACCTGTCGGGTATTCTCCTGAACGGCTCCCTCCGTTTTTTTACGAAGCCCCTCCAGGAGACCCTCCACCTGTTCAAGGTTCTGCTGAATCGTTTGCTGGGTCTTTTGCTGGAACTCGGCAAGCAGGCTTTCTACCATCGTCCGATTTTCCTGGGTTGAACCATGTACGGCCTTACGCAACTCGCTGACAAGCTGGTTTGTCTCATCCAGAGCATGGCGATGGGTCTGGGCAAGCTCTTCCCGGAGGCCCGCCAATTGTTGGGCCGTTTCCCGTTTAATCTGTTCGGTTCCCTGTTTTATTTCAGCGTGAATAGCACGAACTTCTGTGAGCCCCTTGGCCAATTCCTCTTTCCACTCTTCTTTCTGTTGCTTTGCCAGGGCCGAAAGCTGTTGCATGTTTTGCTTCCAGCTTTCCTGTTGCTGCCGGGCAATCTCGGAAAGATCCTGCATTTCTTTTTTCCAGGCATCCCGGGCAGTCCGTTGTTTTGCTTCCAGGTCGGCCGCATCCTCTTTCCATTCGTCCTTAAAGGTCCGGATCATCCCCTGGACCTCAGCCAGTCGGGTCTTGGTGGCTTCCTGGTACTGGAGCAGTTTTTCTTCCACCGCGGCCTGGAATTTCCGTACCCGTTCCAGGGCCTGTTCTTTAAGTTTCGCAAAGGCCTGCTCTTCCAGGGTATCGGCGGCCCGTTCTGCCTGTTCCAGGGCCTGTCTAAGCATAGATTCGATACGCTGCTGATCCCGTTCCAGCGTTTCGGCCCGTTTTTTTTCTATGGAAAGGATCGCTTCCCGATGGTCTTCCACCTTTTGTTCCAGCGTCTCCGCGGTGGTCTGCACATCCGCCAGGGTTGTCCTGATACTGGCCACCATGGTTTCTTCCACCCGTTCCAGGGCGGCCATGTTTTCCCGCTCAAACTGTTGCACCAGATCCTGTAACTCCTTTTGAATCTGATCCAGTTGATGCTTGGCATCACCAATACGCTTATACACCGATTCAGTGAAGGAGGCTTCTTCTTTGATGCGGTTCAGATTCTCTTGAACCCGGGCAGTCATCTTGATAAGTTCATCCAGGGATGCGTCATAACCGGCGATCCGTTCATCAATCCGGGCCACCGCCTCGGCCTTCGCCGCGAGTTCCTCTTCGGTGATCACGAGGCGCTTCAGCAGTTCCTTCGCAGCCCGCTGCTGCACATCCAGTTCTACCGCGTAATCCTTTACCGCCGCTTCCCGCTGAGCCACAAAAGCGGCCAGTTCTTCCTTAAGCCGTTCCCCGTACTTCCGTACCTTATCAAGGGAGCGGTTGTTTCGGTCCAGCTGCCGGAAGAGGACCATAAGTATGAGAACGATTCCCAGGGTTAATAGGTTTCCTACGGTGAATAACATTTGTCTACTACCTTAGCACATAACTACGCAATTGACGATAGTCCCTAAAGATAAACTGGGCTCCACAGGAACGGGAAAAGCCCCACCACCTTCGATCAATGAGGGCCGAAGAGAACCCTGCCCTTTGCGCCCCCCGTACATCATAGGCCACACTGTTCCCCACATACAAGATCTGCTGCGGAGAACAGCCTAATCGTTCCGCCAGAATCTGAAAAGGAAAAGGGTCGGGTTTCAAGGCTCCTACCTCCTCGGAACAGAGAATCACATCAAAATAATCATACAGGCCTAAATACTGCAGTTTTTGTACCGGAGGAAAATCGGATAACAACCCCAATTTCAAGCCCCCTTTTTTAAACGCCACCAGGGTTTCCCGCACATACGGAAAGGGCCGAATGTGCTTAAAAAGGGGTTCCCATCCCCGATAAATCAGACGTTCCGTTCTCTCGTATACCTTCTGGGGCTCCTCTTCCAAATAAGAAGCCATCAGCTGGGCCTGGGTCTCGTAAAACCGATCCACCTTCCCTCGTTGCCGCAGCGCTTCCCGGGCTTTCCCCATGGCTTGCAAAAGCCGAAAATGCCGGGTAATAAAAGGGATGAGACGAACATACAGTGCCCCATTGGGATACAGGGTACCATCAAGATCAAAAGCCACCGCTTGTAAAGATGTATGATGCTCCACTGTATCTTTATACTATGGAAAGGCTTGTCCTGTCCATCAGAAAAGTATTTTTTATGAAGAAGAGAAGCAGGACCAAAGCTTTACCCTAACAAAAAAGGGGCTTCGTACACTTTTAGATCGGGCCCTGGCTCCCCTTGACTCTTTTTAGTAATTTTCTTATATTTTGTTCAGCATACGACGCAGGGTAGAGCAGTTGGCAGCTCGTCGGGCTCATAACCCGGAGGTCGCAGGTTCGAGTCCTGCCCCTGCTAAACACACAAAAAGCTCCCGAAAGGGGGCTTTTTTACTTTTAAGACCAGGAATCCGCACCTGGCCCGCTCGCTCTTTCCTGCAAAAAATAGAAACAACCAGACCTGAAAAGGGGGAGCACCGCACCGCCCCCCCTTCGGCTTAGCCCGCACCAGACTGCCACATCAGCCGCCGCGGCTCCCCCCTCGCGCCTGCTTCCTTCGCCGCTTCCACAGCCCCTCCCCGGCCGGGCTTCCAGCCCGGCCCACTACCCCAGAGCCCCCGGCTCAGGCGATCAGGCGCTCCCCCCACTCCGGGCTCACCCCCGGCGGGGCCCTTCTCAGGGCCCCTTTAGCCAATCTTACCCGGTTCTGGCGCCCTCTAAGCCCCGCCGGGAGTTTTTTGCGGGTGGGGGCTGCTCCCACCAGGCCACAGCGGGCGTCTTTTGGCCCCTTTCCGGGTTACCCCGCAATAGCGCCAGGTTTTTAGGCCCCTCTCCATACCACCCCACTGCACCCAAATTCCCCTTCCAGCCTTGCCTTCCCACCATCCCTGTGCTATGGTTTTCCTATGCCAGACCACCACGACCGCGGCTACAAGGCCCTCTTCTCTAAC
>NZ_PTQW01000004.1 GCF_004343725.1 Treponema sp. J25 | reverse complement strand
GTACCCGCTGCCATGACCCCGTTGGGGCTGATTAATAGGAGCCGGGAGCGAGGGTGTACGGCAGGAGGGTGTCGATGGCGGCGGTTTTGTCTGAGGCCCGGGCGTATTCGGTGAAGAGGTGACACAGGTAGCGATAGGGTTCGTGGCCGTTGGCTTTGGTGGTTTCAATAAGGGAATACAGCCGCCCACTGGCCTTGGCCCCATGCACGGAGTCATGAAAGAGCCAGTTCTTGCGGCCAATCACAAAGGGACGAATGGCGTTCTCTACAGGGTTATTATCAGGGGTAAGCAGCCAGTGGTCCACATACCGAATCGCCCGGCGATACTGCCCCAGGGCATAGGCAATGGCAGACCCCAGGGGACTGTGGGGCGGGACCTTCGTCTCCCAGTGGTTAAGCCAGGAACGAATCTCTTCAAAGACCGGCGTGGTCGCAGCCTTCCGTTCCTCCACAAAGACCTCCCGGGAAAGCTCCCCTGCAGCAAGACGAGCACGCAGGTCCTTTTCAATCTGATAGAGCCTTCGGATGAGGCGTACCATCTCGGCGGCGGTGCAGGTGGGCCCCTGCTCACTCACGAGCCGATAGAACTCCCGCCGAATATGGGCCCAGCAGCCCACATGAATAATTTCCGGCCGCCGGCCAAGGCGACTGTAGCCACTGTACCCGTCGGTTTGCAGGTACCCTGAGAAGTTCCCGATGATAGACGCCGCCACATCCCCCGAACGGGAGTCGGCATACTCAAACCAGATAATGGGTCGGGGCGGATCCGTCGACCCGGGACCTACTTTGAATCCCCGGGCAACCCACATCCGGGATTGACTTGTCGCAGGCCGCTCTGGCTCATGCAGCACCTGCGTCACCGTCTCATCCATCCCCAGGACCGGCGACGACCGCAGGTCCTCCTTCATCCGCTTCCACAGCGGCTCGAGCTCCTCACTTACCCGCAGAATCATCCGGGCCATCGTCCCCCGCCCCAGCTCAAGCCCGAGCCGCTGGAGCGCCCCTTCCTGTCGATACAACGGCAGCCCATCCACATACTTACTCACGATGATGAATGCCGCCGTGCTGTTGGCATACTGGCTCCCCTTCGCTATCTTCGCTGGTGCCGGAGCGGTGACAATGGCCGGTTCGTCGTGGCCGATAAAGTCGTCACAACTGCATGGGCCGTACTTCCGCCGCACATGCACCTTCACTACTACCTTCGCCGGGATGATTTCCACCTCTTCGCTCCGCTCTTCCCCGATGACCGGCCGTTCCTTCGCACACCACGGACAGGCGCGAGCTGCCTCATCAAGCTCGTGGAACACCTCTATCCGTTCGATGTTTCCCCGAATCCGTCGCCGGCCACTGCCGGGGGCCTTCTTCCGGTGTTGTGGTGTGATGGCCGGCTCTTTCGGCGCAGGCTCAGGGGCCTTCTGTACCTCGTTCTGGGCGGTGAGTTCGGCCTCATTGAACAGCTTCCCCTGTTCCTTCGGTTCGTCTTTGGGAAACCGTTCACTCCTCGGCCCGTACAACAGCTGCTGCAACACATGAATGGTATGCCGCGCCTTCTGGAGTTCTACCTCCTTCTCGGCCAGGGCTTCTTGTTTCTCGACGAGTTCTTTTTCCTTTTCTGTAAGCGCTACTTCTTTCGTCGCCAGGGCTTCCTGCAGCCTCTGGTTCTCTTTGATGAGTTCTTCCCGGCTTGTAGTGCTGGCAACGGCGCTTTCCATGGGCCCACCATACCACACCTCGACAGAAAAGTAAATTCGATGGCCCTACGTCAGCCGGCTGTACTGCACCACCGGAAATCGTTTCCAGAAATCTATCCCCTCAAGGAGCATCGAGAGCTCTTCTGCGGTCAGGACCACGGGCTCCGTGGCGCTCTGTTCCCGGGGCCACGGAAAGGTTCCCCGTTCAAGCCGCTTGGTCCACAGGCAAAAGCCGTTCCGGTCCCAGTACAATATCTTGAGGACCCGTCTGCTCTTCCCGCAGAAGAGAAACAGGTCCCCGCTGAATAGCGGCGACTTCCATTCCTGTTCCACCAGCGCCGCAAGGCTGTAGGCCTGCTTGCGCATGTCCGTCGGCCCGCTCCTGAGGTATATCCGCAGCCGACTTACCTCAGGCCACATACCCCAACCACCGCTCGCAGGGC